>NZ_CP126282.1:0-55370 GCF_003234895.2 Curtobacterium sp. MCBD17_026
ACCTGGTCCCACTGTTCGAGCATGACCCGCAGCGCGTACCGGGTGGCCTTCTCTTCCCACTCGGTCGCCGGCACGTCGTTGCGCGCGATGCGGGCAACCGCGTTGACCAGCTCCATCTGCCCCTGCACACCGGTGCCGCGCATGATCATCGGGTCGAGCAGGTTGAGGCGGATGCCGCCGCCGGCCGGGTCGAACAGCAGCGGCGTCGACCCAAGCCGGTTCGCCATCCCCGTGTACTCACCGACACCGCCCTGGTCCTTCTTGTCGAACACCACCGCGCGGCGGAACGACAGCCCGAGCGGGCGGGCGACGCCGACGGTCTTCGTCAGCGACGACTTCGCATAGCCGACGGTGCCGCAGACGAGGACGTTCGGGGAGGAGATCTCCCGCGGCTCCGGCTTGTTGTACTCGGTCGGCGCGTCGTACGAAATCATCGACTGCGACAGGTTGTCGCGGCCGTTGACGATGCCCTCGTACCCCGTCGGGTTCCCAATCACCGCGGTGTTGAGCACCTCCGCCTGCCTCGTCGTCGACGGCGAGCCGACGAGCCTCGGCCCGTACCACCCACGGGCCGCAGCCCCCGCCGCCGCCCGAAGCTGCCCGCCAGGCAGCTCGAACGGGGACACGTCGACCGCACGAGCCCGCGCCTGCTGCGGCTCGCCCTCATCGCCGGTGATGGGCTCCTGCCTCAGCTCCGGCGAGACGAGAATCTTCAACCCCGGCACCGAGGCGTACCACGGTGCCTTCCGCGCTGCGCGCTTACCGTGTTCGTTCGTCGTGTCGGTCATGAGAGAGCCTCCTTGTCGCCCCGCCCAGCAATGAGATTCATCACCCGTGCACCCGCCGTGCTCGTGTCGGGGCGGAGCCCCCGACCGATCGGCCAGGTGGTACCGGATGCGGCCGACTGGAACGAGTCCTGCCAATCGAGCCGGTTGATGCCGAGCCCCGTATCGCAGACGCTCTCCAACTGCCGAGACGCTTGCGCCAGGTCCGCCCGCGTCGGCGCAGTCACGGTCACGTACGCCACCCACGAGACGCCGTGGTGGTGCGACCCTGCCGCGAGGTCCTGACGCCGGCGCTGGGCGGCCGAGAGCAGCCCTTCGGACTCGTCCGAAATCAGCGCGCCCTTCTCCTTCTGCGCCAGCACCGCGGCCGCGTCACGCACGACGTCCTGCCGTGCTTGGGTCTTCGCCTGAGCCGCCGGCACCAGGTGCATGTGGAACGAAATCGACCGGATGAAGTCGAGGTCCCGGCCGATCAGGAGGTCCAACGTCCACAGCGGCGACCGGGCCGCAGCGGACAGGTCTTCACCGTGGATCGCCGCGGTGCGGTGCCACCACTCGACTGCCGGCGCTGCCTCGATCGGGTCGTCATCGAGCAGCACCGTCGGGTCGTAGCCGCCGTCGACGACGTGCGCCGAGTACTCGTCGTGCGACCCGATGCCGACCGACAGCGGGTTGATGTGCCGCGCCGACCGCAGATCAATCGGGATCGACGGGTTCTGCTGGTGCATGATCAGCGCGGCCGTCTGCCGCGCCGTCAGGTACGAAACCGAGCCCATCTTCGCGTCGCGGAGGCCCTGCATCGTTGCGTCGATCTGCTTCGCCATCAGCGCACGCCAGCCGTCGCGCCCCGGCGCGAACTTCGCCGCCCGCTCGGTGAACGCCGGCGTCAACGGCCACGACAAGATCACGAAGTGGCGCTGCACCATCGCGTCCTTCGAGGAGCGAGCCCGCACCTCCGCGTACGAACGCTCCTGAGCCTGGAGCAGCTCACGCTCCGCGTCCGACGCGTCGACAGGCAGGCTGGCCCGCTTGGAGTCGTACCAAATGTCGTGCTTAGCGGTGTCCGGCGGCAGCATCCGCGTCAGCGTCTGCACGTCCCGCACCAGCGAGTCCGCGCTCGCCCGGTGGGCGAGGAACTTCCCCCACGCTGTCGCGCCGCGACCGACCGCCCCCGCAGCTCCCATACCGCGGAGCTGACCGGAGACAGCGAACGCGACCGAGAGGTACGGCTGCTCCCCGATGGGTGCGTGCCAGGCGATGCCCGGCTGGTTCGACCCGTACTGCAACCAGCCCATGCCGTCGGACCCGTCCGGGTTGACGCGCATCTGTCGAGCGGCCCGCTCACCGGCGGCCCGCTCGCGCTTGTCGGTGCTCGTCAGCGCCGCCTGCACCTGGTCCCACCCGGCGACGTTGTACGGCACGAACACGTCCGTGCCGAGGCGCTGACGGGCAGCCCACCGGCGCCGCTTCCGCCGGCGCTCCTGAATGGTGCCGTTGTGGGTGCGCATCGTGACGATGAACACCACGCCGATCCCCACCAGCGCGATCCCGAGCGCCCACAGCCCACCACCGACGAGCATGCCGATCATGCCGCCGAGGATGAAGATGGTGAGCCCGACGATGCGGCTCTTCGACTGAGTACCGCCGAAGAACGAACGGTGCCCGGACTCCCCACCGACGTACCGCAGATGTGAGGGCTGCTGCTTGACGTCACTCATTGGTTGGGTCCTTCCCGTACTGCTCTTCGTGGTCCTCGACGGGAGCCGAGGCCATGTCCGCCGACGACGTAGCCACGTCGTTGGCCTTGTCGGCTGCGGCCTTCGCGCCGGTGGCGAGCATCGTCGGCACGCCGATCACGGCACCAACACCCGTCGACGACTCGGCAGCACCAGCGGCCATCGCGCCACCCTCGGCACCGCCCGCGGCCTCCGCGCCAGCGGCACCGCCCGCGCCGCCGCCAGCACCTGCGCCGGCTTTGCTCCCGGATGCGGCCGCTTCCTTGATCGACGTGCCGGCGGTGTCCTCCGCGCCGCCGGCGGAGCCGTTCTGCGAGCCACCACCGCCGCCTCCGCCACCGGACGACGAGCTGCCTGTCGAGCTGGGCGTCGAATCGCCCGAGGCTGAACCGCCACCGCCGCCGCTGCTACCGCCGGCGTCTGCCGGCGGCGGGCTGTACTGCTTGTCGGCTTCCTGCGGGGAGTTCGCACCGATCTGGGGGCCGCCCTCGGACGACGCCCCACCCATCGGGAGGATGGGCGCGAACTTGAACAGGAGCATCGGCGACAGCGACGCGATCAGCAGGCAGAGGATCGAGACGAACAGGCTCACCGTTTTCTGCAGGGACACCTGGTCCGTGAAGATCGTGATGTTCGATCCGACGAACGAGAACGTCACTCCGAGCAGGAAGAACAGCAGGGGGTGAGACGCCAGGACGCCGAGCCACACGAATGGGATCTTCGAACCGAAGCCGCGCTTCTTCTTGTCGACGATCCACACCCAGCCGAGTGGGAACAGCACGCCGGAGAAGTACAGGGTGATGAGCTGCACGACCAGGACGATGAACGCCAGGCCGAGCGCTATCACCATGAAGAACATGAGGATGGAGCCGAACACGGCCCCGCCCACGATGCCGTCTCCGTCGCCGTTCCCGATGACCTTCGTCATCTCGTCGACGATGTTCCCGCTCGTGGTTTTGAGCATGGTCCGGATGAGCGAGTCCGACAGCGCACCGAAGAAGCTCACGAGGAACGCTCCGAGCGCCGGTCCGAACATCGCGCCGATGATGAACAGCGGGCCGTAGAGGGTCAGCGTTTCCACCAGGTCAGCGCCCGACTGCCGGCCACGGGCCGTGTTCACGAACTGTGGAATCAGCAGGATCACGAACACGAACACCGCCATGCCGAACGAGATCCGGTACGCGTTGATGAACCACTCCGCGGACAGGTCCGGCAGGGTCGCGTGCGTCAGCGCCGGCAGCACGTTCTCGGACAGGTTCTTCGCCGAGTCGCGCAGCGCCTTGTACGTGTTCCCGGCCGGGTCGGAGAGGAAGTTCCCGACGTCCTTCGCACCGTTGATCGCGTCCTTGGTGCCGTTCACGGCACCGCCGATGATGTCTTTGCCCGTGTCGATCGCGCACCCCGCCCAGGTGGTGCACTTCTTGTCGTCGGCGGCCGCGAGGACCACTGTGGCGCTCATCAGCAGCCCCCCGTGTAGCGGACCCCACCGTTGGCGAGCGTCTGAGCGTCAGGCTGCGAGCCGCCAAGCACGTGCCACGCGCCGTTCTCCCACTGCATGACGAACGCCTCTGCGGTCGACCGGGTGGGACTCAACGCGCCGTCAACCACGTACCCGGCCGCGATGTTCACCGTCACCCGGTCGTTGGTCGAGTCGGGGTCGATCATCCACAGCCCGTTCGTGGTCGACAGGTTGAACTTCGTGCCGTCCGGAATGTCCCCGTTGCTCAGGTTCGGGGTCTGCTTGTACGTCCCCTCCAAGTCCGAGAACGACTTCGGGGCATCCTTCGCAAACACGTTCTTCTCGACGGCGGACACGTCCGCGCTCGACGGCACCGGCGACTGCCAGATGAACCGGTAGAACGCCGTGGCGACCTCCACGGCTCCGTAGCTGGAGTGCCCGGCGGACTTCTGCGCTGCGAGGACCATCGCCGCGTTCCGCTGCGGGCCGCCGAGGCAGCCCGTCGGCGGCGAGGCGTCCTCGTCGTCACCGGCGCCGGATGAGCCACCCGGCGTCGACGTCGGCGAAGGCGACACAGCTGCCGCGCTCGTCGACGGGGAGGCCGCCGTGTCGTCACCGCGGGTTGCAGCGAACGCCACTCCCCCACCGATCACGACGACGGCGGCCGCAGCTCCGATGACCCACGGCCACCGGGACTGTCCTGTTGCTGAGTACATGCGCGGCATGCTGTTCCCCTTCCGGTGTGACTAGTTGCCGATGGAGAGCGTCACGCCGACGATCACGGCGAGAGCGGCGAGACCGACCAGGGCGATGAAGGCCCACGTGGCCTTCTTCTTGCCGACCGCGTGCGTGTTGGGGTTCGAGCTGCCCTCGTTCGACGCGCCAGCCATCGCCACGATCCCGATGATCAGGAACACGATCGAGACGATGATGCCGCCCGCCCAGACGGCGGCCACGAGCTTCTGCCACAGCTCGGTGAACTCCTGCCCGCCGAACGAGAAGTCGGGGAGGATGCCATCCAGCGGGTTCTTGATCTTCGACGCGACGATCGTCAGTGAGTTCATGGGTCAGGCCTTCCGGTTGTGGATCGGGGAAGCCGAGTCGACGACTTCCTGGAGAGTGCGAACGATGTCGGCGGCCGCGGCCGCGAACGCGTCCTGAGTGGCCGGCGCGAGGCGGCCGAGGGAGAGCTGCCCGCGGACGGCAATGTGCTCGTCGTAGGGAATCTCGTGGAGCGACTGCACGCCGGCGGCGCGCAGTCGGGCCTCCACCTCTTCCCGAGCGCCCTCGATTTCGGGGCGTCCGTCGGTCAGGCGGACCGCGATCGCGCGGGCCGCTAGCTCCGCGGGGTACCCGCCCTCGGAGCGCAGCTCGCTCAGCAGGTGCACTGCCTCGAGTACGGAGTCGCCGGCGTTGAGCACCGGGATCACGAGCACGTCGGCTACAGACACCGCGCCACGGAACGCCGAGGACGTCGGCTGGTTGCCGGAGTCCATGACCCGGATGCCGTAGTACTCGTCGATCAGCTTCGACACGGCCACGACCGCCTCACCGGTCAGCCGCTCGCGCTGCTGGTGCAGTGGCGAGCAGATCACGCTCGCGTAGGAGGTCTGCGGGGCGGTGTAGCCGAGGAGCTGCCCGGCGCTGGTGATCGTGTCGACGTCGCGCACCAGTTCCCCGATGCCGAGCCGCGGGTCCCCCTCGGAACGCTGGTTCAGCGTGCCCGGGTCGTCCGCCACTTCGACGATCGCCGTCGACCCGCCACGGATCGATGCAATGGTCCCGCCGAGCAGAACGGAGCTGGGCGTCTTGCCGGTGCCACCCTTCGGGTTCGCGACGAGGACCGACACCGCCCGCGTCCACGTTGCCTGCCGGATCGTCGTCCGGTTGCGCTCCCGGCGCGCCTCAGCCTCAGCACGAGCGGCGTACTCCGCCGCCTCGGCCGCGCTCGGCTTCACCGGGATACCCATGCTGGCGAGCACCCCGCGGAAGCCCCTAGTGGCCTTCTGCGGAGCGGTCTCCACCGGAGCCGGGTACGCACCGCCGAACAGCACCGAGCCCGCAGGCTCTACCGGCTCAGCAGCAGGAGTCGGCTCGGCCGAAGGTGCCGGAGCCTCAGACGCCGACGAAGCGGGCATCGGCGGGATCGGTCGCTCCGTCGGCGGCTCAGCCGCACGACCGAGCGTCTCCGGTCGCACCGTATCTTCCTCGATGTAGTCACTCGCACGCGCCGCCGCGCCGAACGAACCCGGGGCGGCACCCCGTGATGCTTCGCTCATTGGACTTCTCCTCTCACACACCAGTTGTCGCCCGGGGCGCGATAGAGGCTCCCCAAAGCCGATGACCAACAGTCTGCACGTTGCCCCCGACGTTCGCCACTCAAACGGGGGTAGAACGGAGAATCTATAGGCGCTACTGTGGCGTCATGTTGCGGAACACAGCGCGCCCTCCAATGGGTGGGGCGCCGAGGGGGCGAACTCTAGAGAGAAGCTGTGACATTCCTGCTTGCTCGCACGGTGCACGAGAGCGGCGTCATGACGGGCGGCTAGGGGGTCTGCGGGTGCTGCCACCCATGCGAGGGCCGCTGGCACTATGTCCACATGCAGCCCGACGCGACACCCGAGCGCGCCGTCCCCGAAGCGGTCGCACGCTTCCAAGAGGTGTGCGCATCGCCCACACGAGTTCTCGTGCTCCGATTCCTGCTCCGAAGCGGCCGAACCGGCTACCCGGAACTGCGGCAAGCCAGCGACGGGCACATGAGCTTCCAACGTCTTCACACCGCACTCAGCGAGCTCAGCGAGGCCGGGTACGTCGATGACGACGCACCCCCAGCAGCTGCCCGCAAGCCGCGAAGCACGCAATTTTGGGCCGTCCGGGAGCGCATCGCCGGGGACTATGGCGCCACCGCGCAGTACCTCTTTGGAGGCGAGACCCGCTAGCTGTGCATGCTTGGCCTCGAGTGGAACAGGGAAGCTGCGGAGGCCTTCCTCCGACACGCCGCGATCAGTGCCGATAACTGTTACAAGCGCACGCCAGGATCACCGTATGGGTAGGAACAGCAAAGGACAGCGCGCCCTGCTCGGCACGCGCCCCAGCGAAGTGCTCGCGCAGGCTGCTCGGCAGCGCAAGGACGAGCTTGGGTACGCCACCATGAGCGACTACCTCGCCGCGCTCATTGCCGCCGACCTTCAAATGCCAGACCAGGCCCCTAAGCCGGTCGATCGCTCAGCCGAAACGGAGTTGCCCATAGCTGCCGCGTAAACGACAGAACCCCCGCCGAGGCGGGGGTCCGGGGCGAAGCCCCAAGTCATGTGTCTCACTGCCTGTACAGGACGCCAATCAGGTCAGGTTGTGAGGTTCCGAGAGAAGAAGCCCGGTTGGAGCCGGGAGCCTTCGTCGTACCACCACCCCGAGAGGAGGAGGTGTCGCCATCGTAACGCACATTGCTGCGCCCGGCACGGGTGAATTCATCGGCGTGTCTTCTTCGGATAGTGCCTGGGATTTGACGCGTGCTATCGCGCCTCGTCGGTATGTGAACCGCATGATCGCGGAGGCTGACGGGACGATCCGGTCGAACAGCTACCCGTCGAAGTTCCCGATTGCAGGGCACACTCCCCCGTCGACGCCGTGGACGATCGATCTCACAGACCTTGACGGGCGGTTCTGGTTCGCCGCGTTCGACCTTGACGCGAAGACCCCGGAGGACTTCGACCAGGCGGCCGAGGACCTCGGCGTGCTGGTCCGGATACTCCGCGACGCGCAGGTGCCGCACGTGGTGTGCCGCTCGAGCCCCACGGGCGGGTTCCACGTGTGGGTGCCGCTCACCGGCGTCGACAAGGCCACGATGGTGCAGCTCGCCGGCGCCGCACGCGCCGTGCTGCCGTCCCTTGACCATGGGCTGCTCTGCAACGACCGCACGGGCGCCGTCCGCCCACCGCTGACGCCGCACGCACGCGGAGGCGCGTCCGAGGTCATGGCCGGCGCCGACGACGTCGACGTGCTCCGCGCCCCGACCGTCACCGCTGGCGACCTGCTCCGTGTTACTGCGGCGCTCCGTGAGCTCCGGCCGACTGTGGATCCCGCGGACTCCTCCCCCACCGGGCCCGTGGACGCCCGCCACCGGGTGCACCGGTCCCTGCCAGCGTGGGGTGAGGCACACATGGGAACCGTTGCCGGCGGTCGCGACCCGTCGCGCACCGGCTACCTGTGCCTGCTCGCGGCCGCGGTGTCCGGGTGGACCCTCGCCGACGTCGAGCACGCCGCGAAGACCGCCCCCGGCATGGAGCACTACCGCACCCGCAACCGCCCCACCGGCGGCCGCGAACCCCGCATCGCGGCTGAGGCGGCCGCGCGCCTCGAGCGGCAGTGGGCGAAGGCGCAGGAGCGGGCGGTGCTGTACCGGTATGCGCCCGAGGAACGGCAACAACGTGACCTCACCCAGCTGACCGGGATCGTCGACGTCGTCGAGGCCATGCTGCAGGCGTTCACCGCCTCCCCCGGCCGGTGGAGCCGCACCGAGGCTGACCTGCACGACAGCACCGTCCTGACCTACCTCGCCTGGGTGTCCCTGCGCTCCGGCTCCCGCGACGTCGGCGCCGCACTCCGGTCCGTGGCGATCGCCACCGGGATCCCCTCGAGCACCGTCGACCGCTCACTCCGCCGCCTCCACGCGGCCGGATGGATCACCCGCCGCCGCCAGGCAGACGGTCCCAACGCCGCCGTCTGGCGGCTCACGGAACGGTTTTCCACACCCTCGGAACATGTCGGGCCACTTCACGATGTGACCGCCCGCCCCCCGGCCGAGCTCTTCGACGTTCGTGTCGCCCTCCTGGATGCTTTGGAAGACCGCCTCGATACCGGACGCCACGACGTGTTCACCCGCGCAGGACTTGGACCCACAGCCCGCCGGGTCTACGAGAGCTTGACAGCCGAGGAGCACACACCCGAGGTGGTTTCTGACCGTTCAGGACTCCCCCGCGGCCGCGTACGAGCGGCTCTCGCACGCATGCGTCGCTGGACTCTCGCGATCGCTACACGCACCGGGTGGCGCCGGCGGCTGCAGGACTTCCGCACATACGTGGCCAAGCGGCTCGGCGTTGACGGGATCCTTCAACGCCGGGAACAGCAGTACGTTGATGAGCGAGACCTCTGGGGCTGGTGGCAGAACCACCTCATCCGCAAAGCCGGCCGACGTGGCCGCGACCGCACCCCCACCACCCAGGTCGTTATGTTCCGATCCCTCGACGATCACGGCGGCCCCGAAGCGTACCCGGCATACCCATGCTCAAGCGACGGCCGAGCCGACCACCAAGAAGCCATGCGCTTCGTCCGACGCGGACTCCTGCAGCAGCTCAGAGACCTCGAGCTGGCTGCGTAGCTGTCTAGATAGGCCGCTCCTGCCTATCTAGACAGCTACGCACCATAGGTAGATAGGTAGATAGGTAAATGGATAGTTAGGTGGCACTATCTACCTATCTACCTATCTACCTATCTAGATAGATTGTCCGCATAAGGGCAATCATGGTTCACTGGAGCAGCTCGACGGGCTCGGGACCGTGCTGTACCCGCTGGTGCCCAATCGAGCGGTCGTTCAGGACGTGCGAGCTACGCACGAGTGGTACGGCGACTTCCGCAAGGGACAGCCGGTCGTCGACGCGTACTCCGGGATCCTCGGCAAAATGGACCCGGCGTACCACTGCTCAAGCGACGGCCGAGCCGACCACCAGGAAGCCATGCGCTTCGTTCGTCGTGGACTCCTGCAGCAGCTCGGAGACCTCGAGGTGGCTACGTGGCTATCTAGATAGCCAGCAAGGCAGACAGATAGGTAGATAGTTGATATCTACCCATCTATCTAGCTAGACTGTTCGCATGGAAGCGATAATGGTTTACAGCGAGTCAGGTGGGGTTTCGAAGACCACCACCGCGGTGTCGCTCGCAACTGTTGCCGCCATCGGGGGCCGCAAGGTCACCTTGGTGGACCTTGACCCACGCGCCGCCGCAAGCAGGTGGATAGGGGTCGAGCCGAAGGAACCAGGTCTCGACGTCGGCGCGATCCTCGCTGACCCCGAGCCAACGGGTTGGATGGACGAAATGGCAGTTCAGTCACGCTGGCACCCGAACCT
Source organism: Curtobacterium sp. MCBD17_026 (assembly GCF_003234895.2). Taxonomy (NCBI): domain Bacteria; kingdom Bacillati; phylum Actinomycetota; class Actinomycetes; order Micrococcales; family Microbacteriaceae; genus Curtobacterium; species Curtobacterium sp. MCBD17_026. The sequence continues at coordinate 10,103 of NZ_CP126282.1, forward strand.
CAGCGTTCTGCCGTCGAGCCGAAGTGTCTCCATCCGAGAGGGGGAGCAGGCCGACTACGCCGAGCTCCGCCTGAAGGCATCGCTCGAGGGAACCACTGCCGACCTGGTTGTCTTCGATTGCCCGAACCGACAGGGCGGCCCACTGACCTTGTCTGCCTTGAACGCGTCAGACGCCGTCGTGTACGCAGCTAAGCCGGACGAGGACGGCATCAGCGGCGTCGAAGGAGCCATGACGAGTGTCCAGCGCTTCCGCGACTCGCGCCGACTCCTGGGGGCCTCGGACAAGCTTCGGGAAGCAGGCATCGTTGTGGGAGCGTTCCGCGGCATGACTGTGATGCGCCGCATTGAGCAGTACGCCCTGGAGCAGCTCGGCGAGCTCGGGACCGTGCTGTACCCGCTGGTGCCCGATCGAGCGGTCGTTCAGGACGTGCGAGCTACGCACGAGTGGTACGGCGACTTCCGCAAGGGGCAGCCGGTCGTCGATGCGTACTCCGAGATCCTAGGCAAGGTGGTGTCATGACCGACGATAAGCGCGATCGCCCCACGCTTCCAGCGCGCCGGGTACCGCGTCCTGCGCCTGATCTGGGCCGCGACCCGATCGATGTGCCGCACCCCGCGAGCCCTGAGGCGGTGACGCTCGCTCAGGCGGGCAACGGTCCCCGTTTCACCGCGGCGCCGGTGCCTAGGCGAGAAGTGACTGTGCAGCTCGGAACCCGGGTCGGAGAGCGAACGAAGGATCTCCTCGACTTCCTCAAGGTGACGCAAAAGCAGGACATTCGCGTTTCAATCGAGCTTGCTGTGGAGGAGAAGTACGGCCACCTCCTGCCCCGCGACGAGCGACCTATCTAGATAGCTAGCTCCCTGCGGGGGCATCCGCGACGACGAGGCCGCCAACGTCATACGCGCCGCGTAGGACGTTCGCCCGTTCAGTCGTCGACGCGGGGGAGTGAGGGGGTCTGGTCTGCTGCTTCGCGTCGAGTGATCGCCCGGTACACGGTGGCGCGGGCGACGTCGGACAGTTCCGCGAGCTCGGCCGAGGTGTAGTCGCCGGACCAATGCATCGACACCAGGAGCGCTTCCCGCTTCTCGGAGAGTTTGGGCTTCCGGCCCTTCAGCCAACGCGGAAGCGCACCGTTCCGCTGGGAAGCCCAGTACGGCCGTCCGTCTCGATGGCGGGTTGCGGGAGCAGTGCGGCCTGGCAGGCGCTCGAGAAGTACTCCAGCACCACTCGCCCCTCCGACGACGTCAGTGCCGATCGTCATGACCGCAACGCCGGTCAATCGCCCGTCGGGGTGAAACGGCAGGTGCGGGTAGCCGGCGCGGGTTCCGAGTCGGTACGGGTCGTGGAGGCGGTCGATGGCGTCGTCGTCCTTGGGGTCAATCCCAGGGAGTTCGCCGCCGACGGCAGCCACGCGCTCGGCGAGGTCGGGGAGGTCGAAGAGGTGGTGACCGAGTCCGTACCAGATCGGTTTGCCCTTGTAGAACTCGATTCCGCGAAGCATGTGGTGGTGATGGCCGAGGATGGCGTCGGCACCAGCATGGATGATCGTGCGGGCGATCCGCCGCTCATGGTCCATCAGGACGAAGGGCCGCATCATCTCGCCCCAGTGCACGCTGACGATGACGACGTCCGCGGCGTCTTTGGCTGCTGCGATGTCGGCGCGGAGGGCCTCGATGTCTTCGGCCGCTTCCTCCGTGTGGATCGTGGGCTGCGCGCCCGGCTCCCAGAGGTACTCGTCTGGCGGGAAGTACGCGGTCCGTGAGCGAATCGGCGCCAAGCCAGCCCGGTGGTGGGTGGCTTCGTACCCGTACGGGAAGACAGACGCATACGCCAGGAACGCGACACGAACTCCGCCCCGTTCGACGACGACCGGTTTCCGCGCCGCCTGAATGTCCGCCCCCGCGCCCACTGCGCTGATGCCATGCGCTTCAAGCGCATCCGCCGTGGCGACGACTCCGGCCGGCCCGCCGTCGCCGACGTGGTTGTTCGCGCAGGACATCACGTCGAAGCCCGCACGTTGGAGCGCCTCGACGTTTACCGCCGGTGCGATCACCGGCGCTCCTGTGGTCACGGCGGGCACGAGGCTCTCGCCGTACACACCCTCGCAATTGCCGAAGACGATGTCCCCTTGCGCGAGGAACGGATCGCCGTTCGGGTACGCGGTACCGACGTCAGCGCGATCCACGAACACGTCACCGACCGCGAACAGCGACACGGTGCGATCTGCTCCCCCACCTGCGTTCGATTCACCACGAGCACGACCCTTCCACGTTGTCGGTCACCGAGAACGGCGCGGCACCCGGACCCGAGCCGCCGCCGTCCGGACAGACCACCATGGAACACGTTGCGCTTCCTCCACGGACCGGACGGGTGGTGACCGAAGTCTCAGCAACTTCTACCCGGTGCGGCCCGTGCCGACCGGGAGCTCCATTACGGTGATCGGCGGAACGGAGGACCGGCGCCTGCGTCCGCCCTGCAGCATGCCCGCTGGGAACAACTCACGGGACGCTCGCACCGCATCGCGTCCACCTCGTCCCCGGGGAAGGTCCATGATCACCACCTTGCTTACCCAGTACGCGGCCTTCGTCCCCGTCACGTTCATCGTTGCGCTCGCGCTCGTCGGCACGGCAGGCTGGCTCCTCCAACGGCGTCGTATGGCACGAACACTCACGGTCCTTGCTGGCCTGTCCCTCGTCGCCGTCCTCGCGCTCACACTGACTCGTGGTGACGTGCAGGCGAGCCCGTTCTGTACGTTTGCCTTCGAGGACCCGTTCTCCGATCTGGGCTCGTTGGCGAACATCGGGATGATGGTGCCGTTGGCGTTCTTCGGGACCCTCGTGACCCGCCGACCGGTATTCGTCCTGGCTGCAAGCTCGATCCTCTCTGCCCTCATCGAGATCACGCAGGCGCTCCTGCCCGCTCTCGGCCGCGCGTGCGACACCGAGGACTGGTTCACCAACACCATCGGAGCGAGCATCGGCATGCTCCTCGCGCTGGCCGTCATCATCCTCGACCGCCGCGCAACACAACATCGCAACGCCAGCGCACCAAACGCTCAGGACTGACCACATCAGGCAAATGCCAGTCGCCTTCGGTTTCCAAGTGCCGATTGATCATCGAGACCGTGTACGGCGTCGCCGCCGAGGGCAGATCCTGTCCGCAGCTGATCCGGCTCTGGATCCGCCGGCGTCACGGGGCAGTGCTGACGTGCAGCTCCGGGTACGCCTCTGCGATCGGCAGGGACGCCCGGGACTTGGACCGTCGGCTGAAGTCGTCGACCAGGACCTCGTAGTCCCCGCGTTCAATCCCGTCGTATGCCGCCCGAATCACGACGTCGGGCTCGATCATGTCGACCTGTAGTCCCGCCGTCATCGGTGTGCGCACCCATCCCGCATACAGTCCGATCACCAGGACGCCGTGCCCGTCGAGCTCAAGGCGGATGGCGTTCGTCGCGGACATCAGGGCAGCTTTCGAGGTGCTGTATGCACCGATACGTCCGCTCCAACTCGTTGACGAGAGCACGTTGAGGAGCACCCCGTGCGCTGCTACTAACTGGGGAGCGAAGGCACGGGCCACCGCGAGCGTGCCCCAGAGGTTGGTTTCAACCACGCCTCGCAGTTCTGATTCGTCACCGGTGAGTAGGGACGCCCGGGATGCGGTTCCGGCGTTGTTCACGACCATGGTGACGTCCGAAGCGATCCGGCGGGCACGCTCCACGGACTCACGGTCAGTGACGTCGAGAGCCAGCGAGATGACGCGGGCGTCGTCCCACTCACGCGGGGTTCGAGCGGCGGCGTAAACCCTGGCGGCACCGCGCTCCAGCGCCTGCGTCACGAACTCAGTACCGAACCCCCCGTTCGCGCCAGTCACAAGCACAACCGATCCGTGCAGACGATGTTCCATGGCGCCTCTTCCGCTAGCTGTTCCCGCCGAGCGCTGTCGCGGCAGGGTTTCTTCACGGTAGAGCCCGCCGGGCCGCACCGGAATCCGAGTATTCGCAGGCTGTTACCGAAGTTGCACGCGTGGGGGCCGGCATCAGGTTCAGCAGGCATGCCGGAAGCGCTGCAGAGCTTGCCTCCGGCGGCAGCAGGAACGAGGCGAACTCACCGCAGTAGTCGATCGGCTATTGAGTTCGAAAGGGGTTTATCGTGTCGGCACGGTTCCGCCGTCGACGTTGATGTCGACGCCGACGATGCCGGACGCTGCGTCTGAGACGAGGAAGGCGACAGCGGCGGCGACCTCTTCGGGTTCTGCGGGGCGACCGAGGGGGATGCCGCCGAGCGAGTCCATCAGGGATTGACGGGCGGCGTCGAGATTGGTGCCGTCGGCTGTCGCGATCCGGCTGATGAGTGCTTCGGCTGATGGGGTTCGGATGAATCCGGGGGAGACGGTGTTGACGCGGACTCCGTGAGGTGCGCATTCGTTCGCGAGTGCTTTGCTGTATGTGCTGAGGGCTGCTTTCGCTGCTGCGTAGGCGAGGGTGCCGTCGTACAGAGGCATCTGCGCCTGAATTGAGGAAACGTGGACCACTGCTCCGTGGCCGCGGCTGATCATGCCGGGAATGATGGCCCGGTCGAGTCGGACCGCGCTGAGCAGGTTGAGTCGGAATTCGTCGATCCAGTGCTCGTCGTCGAGGGCACGGAATCCTCCGCCCGGGCTGTTGGATCCGCCTGCGACGTGGACGAGGATGTCGATGTCGCCGGTGCGGTCCGCGACGGTACCCAGCGCCTGAGGGTCCGTGATGTCGACCTGCAGGGATGCTTGCGCTGGATGTGATGGATCGGCGGCGCTGCGGCCGAGGACGGTGACGTGTGCGCCAGCCGAGACGAGTGCTTCGGCGACAAAGCGTCCGGTGCCCTTCGTGCCGCCGGATACGAGCGCTCGCTTCCCGCTGAGGGGGAGGGGGTTGGTCATGGTGTCCTTCCTGACTGGGTTCCGGTGATGTTCGTGGACGGTCATGCGTGCACGTCGAAGAAGGTCGGTGCAGATCGTTGCCCGTTGGCTTGAGTCATGAGCGAGTGTCGCCCTGCCCGGATGGTGCGGGTGCTGAGGGGGGCGAAGCTCCGCTTCCCCGAGACCGTGACGGCACCGTTTCCCGGGATCGATCGTCGGGCGAGCTTGAAGACCCTTTCGGTGCTCCCGGCGGTCGCGGTCGGGGACGTGAGGACTACGTCGATGACGACGTTCGCGTCGCTGTCGCCGAGGTTCTGCACGGTGACCGTGTAGGGCAAGGTCTCGCCGATCCGGACGTGGTCGGCGTCGAGTGTCGGTGGTTCGGGTCCGAGCGTCGTAGTCGAGAAGCCCAACAGTGCCAATGCGTCGGAGTTGCCCCGCTTGACGAGGGTGCGGAGCCCGCGACGGACCGTCAGGGTGGCACCGTGCTTCGTGGTCCAGTCGGAGGCGATCGCGGTGGCCGCGTCGGGGTGATCGCGGCTGATGTCGTTGAGGTGGTTGCCGACGCTCCGGCGCACGTACTCGCTGGGATCGGCCGCGAGCTGGTCCAGGATCGACCGTGTCATGCCCGGAGTGGTGATCAGTGCCGGCACTTGTTTGGCCCACGGTAGACGTGGGCGGGTCCCCTCACTCGCCAGCCGTCGCACGTGGTCGTCAGGCGATCCCGTCCATTCGCGAGTGATCGCGAGGGAACGCCGGTGGTCGGCGATGAGGAGGTCTCGGATGGCGAACTCTCCTGTCAGGCGCGTTGTGAGCTTGGCCAGGATGCGGTGCACGTCGTCGAACGCGACCGTGCTGGAGTCCTCGAGCGCGCGGTGCACCACGGCCTCCGAGAGTGGCCAGATCATCCACCCGTCGAGACGGGGGTCCTCAAACATCGTGTCGGTGAGGGCTGCGGTGCTGCGGTACGACGGCGGCAACGTCGCCAGGAGTGCTGCGCGCACCGTGTCGACGCGGCCTCGCAACTTTCGCCCGGTTAGCGTCTCGACGGCGGTCCGGAGTTCGGCGGTGTCCACCCGAGCGTACCTACGCATGATTGATGCGAGGTCATCGACCACGGTCGGGCTGATCAGCTCGTCCATTGCGCCCATGGGGCCTCCTTGCAGTGCGAGTGGTAGTGCGGGGAGCCGGAGCTCCCCGCACGGCAGGGTTACTCCGCGAGGTGAATCTCGAGGGTCCGGATTCTGTCGCCGTCGAGGGTGAAGCGGAACGCGAACGGTAGCGGCCCGCCGGGGAAGTCGCCGTCCGCTGATGCGGTGAGCTGCACGCTGGTGCCGGCGTCGTCGTCGTACGCGGTTGGGTCCAGGGTGATCCTCGGTGCGATCTGGTGCTCCTGGACCCACCGGCGGATCTCGGCAGATCCCGTGTGACTGGCGCCGTCATCGGTGACGGTCGCGTTGGGTGCGAAGAGGGCGAGCAGCGCCTCGGCGTCGTGGCGGTTGGTGGCCTCGACGAAGGCTCTGGCGGGTCCTGCGGGGATGATGATCATGGTTGCTCCTGCACTCGTGTGGAAGGGACCAGGGATACCTGGCCCTCAATATTGTCGTGTTCGACAGTAATAACTGTCCGTAGGGACATGGAATTCCCGATTTGACGAGCTGGATCCCGGTAGGGTCGTGTCATGGCAGCTGCTCGGAGCGATCACGACCCGGAGCGTGCGACGCGGTACCGCTCCGCTCTGCTGACGGACCTCAGTCGACTGATCTACCTGTGGGAGTCCCCGCAGTTCCAGTCAGAGGTGCTGACGCGCTCCGGTGAGCCGCTTGATCAGTCGTCGCACCAGTTGCTCCGGCTGCTCGGGTTCTCCGGCCCCCTCCGGCCGTCCCAGATCGCGGAGCGCCTGCGGACCGGGGCATCGAACGTCAGCAAGATGCTCCGCCGTCTGGAAGACAACGGCTGGTTGGAGCGCACGCCGGACCCAGCGGATGCCCGAGCTGCACTCGTCGGGCTCACCCCAGCGGGCACCGAGGCGGCACAACACGTGTTCGACCTCGGAGACGACATGATCACCCAGGTGCTCACGGGGTGGAACGCCCGCGATCTCGAGCACTTCACGAACCTGACGCGCCGCTTCGTTGATGACGCGTACGTCGCCGCTGAGGTCATGCGAGCGCGTGGTTTGACCCGCATGTGGACTACCGACCGTCCAGCCAACAACCACTGGAAATAGCGGATCGACTAACGAACCGCACGCGGTCCGTTCAGGACGGCGGGGGACGATCGGTTGCATGGCAGCTGGCGAGGAACAGGTTGACCTCGAGAACGAGATGGCGTTCATCGACCTTGCACTCCGGGCACGCGGGCTACAGGTCGATGCTGATGCCATGGGGCGCGTCTCCCGCATGCTGTAGGGCAAGCTGTCCCTCGACGAGGCGAGAGCGGAAATCGCCGCGAAGTACGGTCGACCCATGGCCTAGCGACTGAAGCGGGCTCGTGAACGACCCATCACTCGGCTGTTAAAGGACCGTTTGTCGGAACCGGCGGTTGAGAGAGGCGCCCGCCGCTCGGCCCTCGGTCGAGGCTGCGCTGTCCGGGAAGTCAGGACTGGACGGTGGTGACGCGCATGGGGAGGCGTTGGGCGACCTGGCCGTTGAGGAGGAGTGCCCAGGAGTAGCCGCCGGGTTGGGGATGCGCAGGTTGTTGATGGTGAACGTGACGGGGTGTGCTTGGTCGTCGCCGGGGGTGAGTGCGGGGAAGCGGTGGGCGATGAACCGTTGTCCGAGCTACACGACCGCGGTGGCTGGGTCAGCGGGGTCACCTGCCAGGGGAAGGAGCTGTCCGTGTCGACGATGGCTCCCAGTGAGGTGGGGCGGCTGGTTACCGTCTAAGCGAAAGCGTCCTCGTAGCTGGTCACGTCGACTCCCTCGGCTCAAACTCCGTCCGCTGACTTCTACCGACGACTCGGAGAATACCCATGAATGGGGGGCATTGGCCGACGCAAAACCAACCGCCGTTCGGCATTGCACGCTTTGTCAGCACAATCAACCCGTGTCTATTTGGTGCGGCGTGTGTTCCACTGGCGGGGTCGTCGTACGGATCAGGTATGACGAACGCTGGCCGGCCTTGAGGAAGCTCTCGAGGTTGGTAGCGAGTAGGGCGACGGTGCCTCGTGGTCGGATCAGAAGGACCACGAGGCACCGTCGGACTGAACAACACGTGTCGAGCAGTCGTGGTTGGTTCGGAGCGCTCCAGCGAACGGTTGGGTCGCTTTCTGCTGGCATTTCGCCCTCGCGGCGAGTTGGAAGCGCGGGTGATGCTGCTTCCGAAGGCCATCTGCTGAACCACTGTTACCAGTGGTAATTCCGCGGGGGAGTGTCGGTCTTTTCCGGGTGCCGCCGCCGTGACCCGACCCGGCATCGGCACCCGAACACATGGTCAGCGGCGCAGCTGGCGGCCGGCGCGCTCCTCCAGCAGTCGGACACCAAGGAGCTCACCTAGTGCGGGACCGTACTGGTCGAGCGCGGCGTGGTGGTGCCGCGCCGACGCGTTGAGCATCGGCGCATCCACGCCGGCCACGTCTTGCAGTCTGCGGATCGTGTCCAATTCTTCGACGACGCGATCGATGCCGAACGACGGCAGGTAGTCGCCATCGAGCAGCTGGTCCGCGTGCTCGTCGAGGAAGCGGCTCCCGCCCGCGCTCGCCTGCAAGAAACCGTGCAGGGCTTCGACATCCAGCCCGAGTCCCTGTCCGATGAGCAACGCTTCAGCAGCGGCGAGGGCGTTGGCGAACCACAGCCCGTTCGCAAGCAGCTTCACAATCTGACCGTCTTCGACCCGGTGGCCGATACGACGGACACCGCCCGGCGCAGCGAGACCATTTAGGATCGGGACCGCACGATCGACGGCATCGTCCGGTCCGCTGACGAAGAACGTCAGCCCGCTCGCCCTGGCCTCTGCGACGGAGCCGCCCATCGGCGCCGACACCGCCGCAACGCCGCGGCGTTCCGCCCGAGCGGCGAGCTCCCGGCTTGTCACAGGATCGCCGGAGGTCAGATCGATCCACAACGAGCTTGGCCGCAACATCGAAAGCACGGCAGGCAGCGCCGCCCGAAGCTCCGCCGCTCCAGGCAGCACTGTCACGAGCACGTCAGAAGCGGCAGCAAGTGCCCCGCCGGAGTTGCACCAGCGTGCTGTTGGAACGTCGTCCGCTCGAGCCGGGTCAACGTCAAAGACGTTGACCGCGAACTGTTTGGCCAACACTGTTGCGATCGGACCGCCCATTCGTCCGACCCCCAGCACCCCGATGGTGGGGGAGGCTTCTCCCGAGGACGTCATGCGCGTCACCCTCTCACGGCGCAGCAGTACCGTGCTCTCGCAATGGATGTGTTGCTACGACATACCTCCACCGTGTGGCGGGCAACTTCGGGCAGGCCTCCACTCGGCGAACCTCTCTACTTTCCCACTCACCTGTGGTTTCGTGCAGGTATGGCGTGCAGTGGGACGCCGTGGGAGGGACGCAAGACCATGGCAGAGACGACGCCGATCGGGTTCACGCGCACCCGTCCCGCCCCGACCGGATCGCACAGCGGCACCTCGAGGTACTCGGGCCTGCTGAAGCAGGTCAAGGCGCGTGGCCTGCTGGAGCGCCGCACCGGCTACTACTGGATGGTGTTCGCCGTGCTGATCGTGACCCTCGGGCTTGCGTGGACGGCGTTCGTGTTCCTCGGCGCGTCGTGGTGGCAGCTCATCGTCGCTGGCGTGCTGGGCGTGCTGTTCACCCAGTTCGCGTTCCTGTCCCATGAGGCAGCTCACCGTCAGGTGTTTGCCTCGAACCGGTGGAATGACCGCACCGCCCAGTACGCCGGGACGTTTCTGGCCGGGGTGAGCTACTCGTGGTGGATGAACAAGCACACCCGGCATCATGGCAACCCGAACACGGTCGGGAAGGACCCGGACGTGTCCTTCGACGCTCTCTCGTTCCGGGAGGAGGACGCAGCGAAGCGACGCGGGTTCCTTCGCGTGCTGGTCCGGGTGCAGGGGTATGCGTTCTTCCCGCTGCTGCTGCTTGAAGGTGCGAACCTGCACTGGCAGTCCGCGAGGGTCCTCGGCAGTGTGAAGGAGATCCGGGGACGCCGTATCGAGGCGGCGCTGTTCCTGCTCCGCTTCGTCGTCTACCTCGGCGTGGTGTTCTGGTTCCTGCCCGTGGGGATGGCGTTCGCGTTCCTCGGCGTGCAGCTGGCGGTGTTCGGCCTGTACATGGGCGCATCGTTCGCGCCGAACCACAAGGGCATGCCGATGATCCCCCACGACCAGAAAGTCGACTTCTTCAGCCGGCAAGTGCTGACGTCCCGCAACATCCGCGGCGGCTGGTTCATGGCCCACTTCATGGGCGGACTGAACTACCAAATCGAGCACCACCTGTTCCCGAACATGCCCCGGCCACACCTCGCTGCCGCTCGCCGAATGGTCCGGGACTACTGCGCCGAACACGACGTCCCGTACACGGAGACCACGCTGGTCGACTCGTACCGAATCGTCGTGGCGTACCTCAACCGCGTCGGGCTCGCCGCACGGAACCCGTTCGAGTGCCCCCTCGTCGCGGAGCGACGCGTCCGATAACGTTGCGCGCCACCGTCGGGGCCCCCTCAGGGATCCTCGTCCAGCCAGTTTAAACGCGTAGCCGCGCCAGGGGACGGCTCCGTGGGCCTCATGCGTACGCATGGTTCACCGCGTGAAATGTCCCGACCGCGAACGTTCACTTGCGTGAATTGTTTACTTCGTGAAACAGTCTTGGCACTCCCTCGGATGGGGGTGGCCCTGATCAGGGTCGATCGCTGAACGACGAAAGGGACTTCTCGTGCGTAGCACCTATCAGAGCTTCCCCCAGGGCGGACGCATCACTGGAACCCACCAGCGGTTCGGTCTCACCGACCCCGCGATTGTTAGCGCGTACGTAAACAGTCGTGTCAATGACCCCTCGCTGCTGTCCGGTTCGACCGGGCCGTCCTACGCGGACTTCTTCGCCGAGCCGGCTCAGTAACGCTCGGTTCACCCCACCCGAAGGGATCACTGACCTGTGCCATTGACCGTTGTCCGCCGCGAACACATGCACCTGTACGCGCGAGAGCCGCGTTCGCGGTCGGCGAAGAACGCCACTGATGCGATCCTTCGACTGCAGCACGCGGAGGAGCAGCGGCTCGAGCAGGCGCGTATCGGCAGTGGGCTGTCGAAGAATGAGTTCCAGGCCGTCCGGTACATGCTGCAGGCGCACCGGGATGGTCGGGCGATGGGGCCGAAGGATCTCGCGGTGATGTTGAACGTGTCGAACGCGTCGGTGACGAAGATCGTCGACGGGCTCGTTTCCAAGGGTGACTTCACGCGTGCTCCGCACCCGACCGATCGTCGCGCGCAGGTGCTGGAGCCGACGGTGCAGGCGGCGAAGAAGATCGATGACGCGTACACGAGCTATCACCAGGTGGTCGTCGAGGTGATCGATCATCTGTCGCGTGAGGACAATGATGTGCTCACGCGGTGCCTGGGGCAGATCACTGACGCGCTCATCGCTGCTGGCACGCCGGAGCCGGCGGATGAATACACGGTCATCGACGAGTCCGACGATCACGCCCCCGATTCGGCCAAGTAGCGGGCTCTGCGCGTCGCCGCCGTTTACCAGGTGCGGGTGTGCTCGTGCTTCGCGTTCTATCCCGCCGCGCGGGGTAGGGCGGCTGGGTTAGTCCGCGTCGGTGAGGTCTGAGCGGGTGTCGGCGTGGATCGGTTCGTTGTGGCCGAAGGTTTTGGCGGCAGCACGTAGCCGTGCGACGAACTCTCGGTCTTCGACTTCGAGTTCGTCCTCGTCGGCGTCCTCGATGACGATCTCGCTGGACGGGCCGATCAGGATCTTCGTGGTCGTCATCGTTCCGTCTTCTGCGACCGCGGGCACGTCGACGGTGTCGGCACGGTCACCGCCGGCGAGAGCGGCGGCGTACTCGATGACAGCATCGGCGACGTCGTCGCTGGTGAGGATCATGCTGCTGTCGTAGTGGATGTGCTTCATCAGATGCTCCTTCCACTGACATGAAACCGATCCCAGCTGTATGCGAGTGCAGTGCTCCGCCGCGCAGCCAGCCTGTGGCGGGGCGGCTAAGCGGGGTGGGTGCGGGAGCGCAGCCAGCGGGCGTGGGCTCCGATCTGGCTCCGCGCGGCTTCCAAGGAGCTGTGCGTTCCCGTGACCGCGTTGTCAGCACTGTGGGCGGCGTATCGGTCCGATCGCGTGACGTCGCCGAGGAGGGTGCCGTCCGAGCGGGACGCCGACCAGAAGTCAGCCGTCACTGCGGTCCAGACAAGATCACTCGGCGTGGAAAGTGGCGGCAGCATGCAGGGCTCCCTGTCGGGGCGAGAACGGTGACCCCGAGATCAGGCATCGGCGTGATGCTCCGCCCGGCGGCTTGGCGCGCTACAGGCTGGCCGCGACCAGCTGAGTAGCGCTGCACGCTGGACGAATCCGGGTCACCAGCCGCGGGCGATTTGTTTGGTGCGGCGGGGGAGCTCGCCGAACTCGTCCCGGTACGAGCCCGCGAACCGTCCGAGGTGCGTGAACCCCGCTCCACGCGCAATCTCCGCGATGGGCAGGTCGGATTCGGATTGCAGCTGCTCCCGCGCCAGGAGGAGTCGAATGCGTCGAAGGTAGGCCAACGGTGTGATGCCGTGATGCCGGCTGAAGGCAGCTTGGAGGCCACGGACGCTCAAGCCAGCAGCATCGGCGATGTCGGCGACGGTGATCTGCTCAGTCGCGTGCTCGAGCAGGAACGTCTCAGCGCGTGCGAACCGGGCACTCGCAGCGGTCTGTGGGCTGGATCGTCCGACGGGCCAGTGCGGAATCGCCGTCAGCAGGCCGCCGGCAGCGAACCGGGTCAGCTCACGTTCCCGCTCCTCTGACACCTCCTCCGGTCCGGCGAGCACTTCCGCGGCGACCGCGCGAACCATCAGCCAAAAGGCCGCCAGTGTCGGCCCCTCGGGAACGTGCCGCGGCTGGAACTCCAACGGTCCTGGCGCCCAGTCTCCACGCTCCGCAGCAACCTGCTCGACGGTCGCCCGGTCGATGCGGATGACATCTTTCTGGAACGACTCAAACCGGACCGGTTGCGGCGCGTTCCGGAACAGCACGGGCCGGCCGATCGGGACGCGGTGCCCGTCAACGGTGCCCCGCCCGGACTTCAACCAGACCAGCACCATCGCACTGTCCGGCTCGATCGTGCCCCTGACCACGCCACTGCAGGCCGTCGACTCCAGCGACAACAACCGCGTTCCACGCACCCGCTCCTCGAACGCGAACGTCGCACCACCCGGGTCCACCTCAACGCCGTGCGTCACATGCGTGCGCGCGATCGCATCCGCAGCGACAGCAGGGTCAGTGGTCTGGGCCACCCGTTGGGTGCGGCGCATCGGTTCGGTCACCCTCTGATGATGCGGCCAACTCGTCTTATCCACAATACGTAGGGCTAACTTCCGAAAACGGATATTAGCCTGGGTGGCGCTCAGCGGGCAGCCCTCAGTGGTTCGGGGGGTCGATAACCGCGTTCCCGCCGCGCCGCTACCCTCAAACAGGGGGCACGGGAACCACGGGCAGTCATAGGGAGATCGGCCATGAGCACCTACACCAGCGACGACAACGTCGAAGCGGCACGCATCACCACCTTCAAGCGCGCGCGGAAGCAGTGGCGCCGCGAGGGTGTGGTCAATCTCTCCGGCAACGGCAGTGACTTCTTCCGCGATGATGCTCCGGAGCGCGTAAGCCGCTAGAAGAGCCAACGCTTCGACAGGTCCGCCGAAGCGGTCCGCGATACCGGGCCCTCGAGGCATCAGATGAAGTGCTGATGTCGGTGCTCCGCGCCGGAGGGAGTGGTGACGGCGTAGTGCACCGTCAGGGGCTGCTGCCAGTCGCCGTAGTAGTCGCCCCACTCGTATAGGACGCTGTCGGGGATCACATCGGGTTCGGCGGCGAGTGCTCGTTCCGCGAGGGCGATGAGACGCTGCCGGTCGGTGTCCATGGTGTTCCCTCGTTCGCGATGCCTTGAGCGGAAGCCTGAGCAGCTGCCCCTGTGTCCCACTGATGGCAAGCGTTTCAGCACGGGACCCTCAGCCGCTTCCTCAAGTGTCACGGCTTTGTTCATCGGGGCGGCCTGCACGCTCGGTGGGTGCCACGCGCCCTACGGTGGCCCTAGCGAGTCGGTGACACCCGCGAGTGGTCAGTTGCTGGCGGGGTGATGAGGTCTCCATCGGCCGTGATCAGAAGTTCACGGTTAAGGATCAGTTCGGCGATGTCCGCGACCGTCTCATTCCGGGCCGCTGCGTGCCCTCGGATCAGGAGATATGCGTCCGCTGGTGCAAGGCCAACCTGAGCGAGTACAACGCCGGCGGCTTGGTGCACAGCCCGCTCACGCAGTCGCAGCGGCGCACCATCGTCGTGGCGGGTCAGGACGCGGCGCAGTACCCGCCGGCTCACAGCGGCGGCGAGCGTCATCGCAGCTGTCGCATCAGCCGCTGGTACCTGCATTGGGGTTCGCGCGTACACATCGGCTGCGCCGAGGAGGAACGGGCCGAACCGAAGCGGCACAGCGAACAACGCTCCAACGCCGTCGTCAGCGGCCGCAGCAAGGAACGCGGGCCACCGATTTGTCGGATGGTGTTGAACGTCGGGTTCGAGGACCGGTGTGTTGTGCTGCAAGGCGTCCCAGCAGGGACCCTCCTCGAGGTCGAACTGCAGCCGGTCGATTCCGCCGGCACGGCTATCGGTGATCGAGATCGACTCGTTTCCAGCGAAGCCACCGAACGACGCCACGGAAGCACCATCACCATGAACGACATCAAGGAACGTGGCGGCGAGATCCGCTTCGGGGAGGGACGCGGGGAGCGGGGTGAGGCTGCTTCGCAGCTCGTTCATGGTGTGCTTCCTGCCGCCAGCTCGCCTGGGGGCCGGGCTCTTGCCCAGCAGCACCCCACGCAGCACCGGTGACGGCCTGAACCTACGTCCGACGCACTCCGTCCGCGCGCCATTGATCCCGAACCCGCACAAGCACCACGGGTGGCGCGGCCCGAGCTCTCGGCTCAGCAACCTACCGGAGCACCGTGGCGCGTATTTCGCTAGCTGATCGTCTACCGGGGGCGGTCTTCGTCCGGACAAGCAAGGAGAGGCCGAACACGAGCACTCTCCAGCCGAACGAGGCAAGGAGGACCAGGAAGGGCGTCGCCGCTTCTTCAGCGCCAGCATCATCGCGATCCAGAAGAACGCGATGATGCCTGTTCCCGCACTCACCGCCCCGGGCTGTTCGGCCGGGCAGCATCGAAACGCCCGCCGGAGTGCGCAATAAGCATCGGGTACTCCGTTGTCCCACGTCCTTGGTAACCCAGGTCGTGGGGCAACTCTCCCAACGCAGTTTCCCGATGCGAGTCCGCATGTGCTGATCGCTGGTGAGACACCCGGGATGCCGGTACGGTCAGCTCGTGCACCCAGTCGAATCGCACCATCCCGAACCGCAAGATCTGACTCCGGCGACCGCTTCCGCGTTCGATGGGGCGGTTCCCGGCGTCCACGTCGCTCCTAGGGGAGAGTTCCTGCCGCAGCTCGACACGCCATCGGCGGTCGTGCACGAGCAAGAGCAGCCAGAGGCCTAACTCCTTTGGCATGTAGCCCTGGCGGTGGTCAGGAAGCTGAGATCGTCGTCGGGTGTGTAGGCGGGGCGCCGGGGATGTCGTCGGAGGAGACGGGTCCGCTGGTATCGGCTGGTTCTGGGGTGAGGATCAGTCCGGATCCGCTCGCCGCGCTGGCGTAGAGCGTGTCGAGCCAGGACCGGTTGACGCTCGGTGATTTGCCGCCGGCGAACTTGAAGTGGAGTCCGCAGTACGGGTGAATCCAGATGCTGCTGCGGCCGTCACCGACGGCGGGCTCGTCCTTCCAAGAGAACACGAAGCTTTGACCGCGGCGGACGAGGTTCACGATGACGATCTGCAGGTGGGTGAGTGCGCGATCGTCGAGACGGAGTTCGAGGGCTTGGGAGTCGTAGATGAGCTGTCCCATGAGGGGGATGCCTTCCGGTGTGCCCCGTGGGGCGTGTGATGCCGGACGCGCGAAGCGCTCCCAGCCGGTCTGGTGACGCTCAACGGGGAAGCTGCAGGCGCCACCGTTGTGACACTCATAACCGGGCTGAGACTGCTCCTCTCGCACCGCCATTGTCCCTCATCGATCGTCCTGTTGCGGCCGTCGCCAGGAATCAGCACAGCCGTCTACCGCACTCCGGTGCAGATATCTACCCCTGATCTCGGGCCCCTCCTCGGCGCGGGAGAGTGGGGGCCGCATTGCCGCTCCAGAGAGCCCGTGGCCGCCGCCCGTCACGGCAATCACCTGGAGCCTGACCACCTCTCGGAGACCCTGCTAAGCCGCGCCGACCTCGGAGGTGACCGGCCGGTTTGATCGAGCCAGCTACAAGTCCCGACCAGATGCTGCCGGTGCTATCGACCGGTCCCACGCAGCGTCAGCAGCATGGTGTGCGGCCCTCCTCCAGCTCAATGAGTCCGACTACGACCGGACCGGTCTGAGCAGCTTCCCGTACGGTAGCGACCCGGACGAGACATTCCTGAGCAACGTGTAGTTGCAAAACCAAGAGGTCCTGCGCCACGGGGCAGCGATCGCGCTCCTCCGCGACCTCTACGCTCACCGCACAGCAGGAATGAGAGCTCACCGTTGGAATGGGTAAGCGAGCCGCGGCGGGGCCTGCAACTGCTCCTCGGCCGGATCAGGATGCGTGCGGCGGTGCCGATCAACCTCATGACCAATTCCGGTCGGCGGCTTCAGAACAGGGCCGCGCCGGGATCAGGTCAACGCGACCCTGCCGAACTCAAGCTATGTGGCGGATGGTGTCAAGAGCAACAAGCCGCGTCGTAAACGGCTCACCGACCCAATCAAGAACTGCCAGCCCCTACAGATCTGAGATTCGTATCATCAGGGTCAGGGCACAGGCGACGTTGCCGGTTCGCGTTCGGGTCGCGGGTGGGCAACGTCGCCGCCGCTCCGGGTTCTAGCCTCGTGGTCCTCGGCAGTGAGAATGAGTTCTTTCGACGCACCCAACTCCGCACACCGTGGTTCGCGGCCAGTAGGTAATGGCTCATGCCGTCGCGAAATCGCGGTGACCTCTCTCGGCGCTCCCGATGCTGATGGCCTGCCGCGAACGGCGTGAGTACGCGCCACACGCGGCCCCTGAGGCTTGCAGGTACTGATTAGGTGTGCGTGAGGTAGGTGCGGCTTCACGCAATCGAGGCAATATCACTACCGCCAGCGAGGTAGTCCTTCGTATCCTGAATGAGGACGCTGTCAGCCGACTTCGTCGGTGGCGTTTGAGGGGCTTAGGCCTTCCCAACCGGTGGGGTGCGCGGACCCGAAACGCTCGCCCCACCGGCTGGTCCCCGCCGGCACAGCACCCTGACGCGAACTGCATTTGTCGTCCCAGTCGAGGGTTGTTCATCGGGACACCAATGAGCGGTCCTGGCCGTGGCGAGTTGTGAGCAGCTTCGCGCAGTGTCGTCCGTTTCGCGGCGCTCCGTGTCGTGATCGCGTCCCGCAAGCCGATCGTCTATCGGACGCTCGACGAACCCGCGCGCCCCGCGGGAGCCGGCTTCTCGGCTGTGTGAGCAGCACTACTCGTCGTTTTCGCGGCGCTCAGGCGTCGTGGCCGATCACGGCACGCGTCCTTTGCCCACCTGGTGCGGTCGGGCGCGTCACGATTCGAAGTCGAAGTCCCAGTCCCAGTCGAGGTCGGGGATGTCGGTCATTTCCTCGGGCCAGGCGGGCCTGCTGGGGTGGAGTTTGTAGGTGGCGCGTTCGAGGCGTTCGATGACGGCGACGTCGAGGGGCTCGTCGGGGCTGTCCGGGACGGGGGTGGAGAAGATCTGGCTGGCGGGTCCGATTAGCAGGTGCGCGTAGGCGCGGCTGCCGGCGTCGGTGACGACGGGGATCTCGACGACGTCGGCGATGTGTGCTTCGCCGAGCGCGCGGGCATACCGGAGTAGTGCTTTGCAGGTTCGGTCCCCGGTGAGGACGCTGCCGGAGGCGTAGTGGATTCGTCGCATGGGGGTGCCTTCGCGTCGGTCGGGTTCAGTCGCTGATGTCGTCCGTGGACGAGGCGGCAGTTTCGAACCTGGTGGAGTGTTCGATGTTGTGGTCGTCGACGATCGCGATCTCGGTGGTGGCTGTGATGAGCAGCTGCGCGCGGGTGAAGCGTCCCTCTGTGGCGTTCACGGTCAACCAGAACGCCGGTTCGGCGGCGAGGCTTGTCATGATGTGGTCCCGCAAGGTGTCGGGATCCTGGTCGGCGACGGTGTAGGCGTTGCCGCCGTAGATCAAGACGGCTCGGCGGCTCATACGGGCTCCTCCGGTGGTGCTGGTTCCGGCACGATGCGCAGGCCCGCGGTGGCGATGGATGCTTGGTGCAACGCTTCCACCCAGTTGCGGTTGATGGATGGGTGGCGGCCACCGTTGTACTTGAACGCCAACGGGATCCCGGGGGCCATCCACAGTGCGGTGCGGCCGTCTCCGGTGTCTTGGTTGTCACGCCAGGAGAAGATGAATCCTTCTCCGCGGCGAAGCTTGGATGCGATGACGATCTGGAGGTGAGCGAGGACTCGGTCGTCGAAGTCCGCTACCAACGTCGAGTCGTACGTAAGTTTTCCCATGACGCTTCCTGACCCGGTGATTGGGTGGCGTGCGCCCGGCCGGTCACCAGTATGGCGGAGTCCCCTGATCGGGCTCCCAGGCCCGCCCCTACTCCAGGTTTAACTTCTTTGTCAATCCCCTTCATCGTGGGGTTTGGGCGTCTTTACCGTTGGTGCACGTTCCGCAGACGCCTGGCTCCGCCGGGTTCAGGGAAGACCTGCTCCAGGCGTGCCGAACGTTCGAGGACAGCCATGAAGATCGTGCGCAACGTTCGGAGCAGGGCGTCCGTTCGCGACTCCAGATGGCGTGCGCAGCCCTCCGCCGCACGCTGTGAGGGTCGCACCGTCCCCTCCGTGGAGGATGTTCGGCTGGAGCTGGTCGGTGATGACCAGTGGCGGGTCATGAACGTGGCGCTCGAGCCGACCGATGTGACCGCGCTCCTCGGATTCGTCGAACGTATCGCAGGGGTTTTCGAGGCGACGTTCTTCAGCGACCCGACGACGATCCGCCGGTTCGCGACCGCTGAGGGTGCGCGGCGAGCGTTCGCTCCGTCCGGCCCAACAGCAGACGTTTCGGTGGTCGTAGAGGCCGGAACATCAGGACCGGGAGCCATCCCGATGTGGTTGCAGCGCCCCGGGCCGGAGCGTCACGCGGTCGCGGCTACTGATTTCTGATCAACCGGCCCCAGGACGGGGATCGGAACGGGGTTGTTCCTTCCCCGCCGAGCGGGAGAGCACACCCGGCCGAGAGCGCATCCCGGCGCGAACGGCGCCGACAGAGCAACCGGACCGCTGCCAGCGGGCAGCCCGACGAGAAAGCAGGACGACCCTTGGGGCAGTACATCTCCAACCCTGACACCGTTCCAGCTCCGCTGGTGACGTACGGGCGCATCGGGCGGTTGCGCGCGCACGCGTCGCTCGAGAGTCTGCCGACGCATGATTCGGTTCTCTCTGAAGACTTCTTCCGTGACGAGGCGCCAACCTGCTGGGGGTGGCAGCGATGAGCATCGCACCCTTCGCCACTCCATCCGTATCGGCATCACACGACGTGTCAGCGGTCCGGGTGGAAGCCGCCGGTATCAGCCCGGATCGAGCGATGGCGGACCTGCCTGGCCTTTACGCCGGCCGGCACTGGGCGACAAGAACAACGACGGCGGCCTACGCCTACCGGTACCTGGCTGTTGGGGACAGTCGCCTCACTCTCCGCCGTTCCCGTATGCGCGGTCACCTGCGCGGCGATGTGCCGCCCGGCGAGGATTACGTCGTGGTGATGCTCCATGCCGGTACCACCAGCCTCGACGTCGCTGGCCTGCAGACTGCAGTAGAACCGGGCATGCCGACGCTCATTCTCCCGACGCAGTCGACCGAGTTTGAGGCGGAAGACTACGACCAGCGCCTGGTGCACCTTGAGCGTGCCTTCGTGCATGCCGTCGCGGCGGAACGCTACGACACGAGCCGGGAGCTCGACACCATCGGACGGCATGCTGCTGTCACACCGGAAGCGCTGCACCAGTGGAGGTGCACCCTCGAGACCGTGTCCGCTGTCCTCGGTGACGGTGGTGTGACCTCGCTGCTGTGGCACCACGCTGCCCGCGCCGCCGCCACCGCGCTCCTCGACCTGTTCCCGCCGGAAGCCGATCCTCTTCCCGAGGCGCTGCGCTACCCGCGGAACGCGCGGATCCGGCATGCGGTGGAGTACCTCCACGAGCACGCCGCGGAACCGGTGATGATCGGTGATGTCGCCCAGGCGACGGGGCTCAGCGTGCGCAGCATCCAAGAGGCCTTTCAACGGCACCTCGCGGCAACCCCGATGGCCTACCTGCGTGACCTTCGACTCGACCACGTCCGCGAGGAACTGCTCCAACAAACCCCGGAGACGACTGCCGTCAGCACGATCGCCCGCCGCTGGGGTTTCGCCCACCTCGGCCGGTTCGCCGGCGAGTACGTCCGGAAGTTCGGCGAATACCCCAAAGACACCCTCCGCAGGTGAACACGTCACCAGCACGCGAGCTCGACGAGGTTCCGAGCGGAGGTTTTTCCACGGTCATGCTGCAGGGCGCATCAACGACTGGCGGCCGCGCGCGCGTTGCACGGAAGACTGGCCCGGTCGACCCCTACCCGGGGGGTGTGGGTGGGCGTAGCTTCAGGGCATCGCTTGCACCGCTCGGGGTGAAGCTGAGCAGGCGCCCGGCTCCCGGGCCGGTTGGCGCCAGAGGCGTACTGATGAACACTCACCGAGCCCAGGCTCAAGTTGTCCCGGAACGCACCGTCGCGGACCGGTTCCGCTCATGACAAGCAACTACGAACTCCGCTCCGGATCCCCGCCGGACTCCGGCCTGAGCCTGCCCTTCCTCACCCTCGTTCCGGGCGACGGGGCGTCGGTTGCGACGTTCGGAACGTTCGCCGGCAACGAGACGATCTCGAGCACCGACAGTCGCGCTGGCCGAATCGACCAGCTCCAGTTCGACCTCAACGAAGGACCCTGCTGGGACGCACTCCAGCAGAACCAACCCGTCGTAGAACCCGACGTGCGAAACCACCCCACGAACCGGTGGCCCGCATTCCTCCCGGCTGCCGCCGACGACGGGGTAGGAGCGCTGTTCGCGATACCGCTCCGGTTCGGCCCCTTCCTCCTGGGCGCCGTTGACGTCTACGCACGGGGCCCGCTGCACGTGTCAGCAGATGCGGCGACAGCTGCGGTGGCCCTCGCCGACGCTGTCAGCCGACGAATCCTGCACCGACTCATCGTCCACCGCGACCACTCCGCCCCGATCCGACAGTTGCAGCGGCGCAGCGTGCATCAGGCGGCCGGCATCGTTCTCGCCCACCTCGGCCTTACCCCCACCGACGCGTACCTCCTCATCCAAGGACACGCAGCCGCCCGCGATGAAACCACCGCGGACACCGCCAACCAGATCCTCACCGGCGAACTCCGCATCACGCCCACCGGCGACCTCACCACCGAACCGCACGCACTCCCGCCAAGTTCTCACGTGTGAGCAGCACTGCACGGTGGACACCGTCGTCCCGTACGACGATTGGCTTACGGGCGGCGGTTCCGAGTCGGATCCCCATGAGCCGACCAATGCCAGCACTACCGGAGCGGAGACGATCGGCGTGAGGGTCGGACCGTCGATGTCGGGTCCTCGCCGAGCTCGTGGACGGGCTACCGCAGACCACGTCATTCGCTAGTTTTGGATGAGGGAGGCGGAGATGACGAGTCCGGGATGGTTGGGGGCGGTGAGCGGTGCCCTCCTCGTGCTCGTCGTCAACGCTGCAATCTGGGGGCTCGTGTCGATCGCGAGCGATAAATTGGGTCGGAATCACGCAGCTGGCATCCGACTGCCGTCGCTGATGCGCAGCGACGAGGCCTGGCGAGCCGGCCACCTGGCTGCGCGGAAAGCCATGCTGCCGTTCTTGATCGCGGCGGCGGTCGTCGTGGTCATCTCGATCCCAGCGCAACTGGCGCCGGCGTTCTACGTTGTTCTGCTTGGCATTTCCCTCGCGTGCACGCTGGCCGCTCTCGGTGCAGGCACGCTGGCCGCGTCACGAGCAGCTCGCGGAGATGAACCGCGGGCGCACTAGGGGATCCTCGACCGGCCCCTACCTCCCGCGCTTCCGCTTGATCCAAGTGCCGAGCCCTTGCGCGAACACGACGGCCCCACATACGACGAGCACACCGACCAGCACCGGCGTCGGAATCATGTTCAGAGGTCCTTGATTCACGCGATCTTCCGGAGCCGCGACCACCGGTCCGACGACGACGCCCATGATGACGAAAACCGCCCCGAGCCCCATCTCTGCGACCGGATGGGGTGAGTTGAAGAACTTAGCCATCCGATGCCTTCCTGTCCTCGAACTTCGCGCCCTGCGAGCGCACGACCGATCAAACCATGGTGTCCCGGTAGCCGGTCGTTCATCGGGACACCGCGGGCGACCCTGGCCGCGGTGAGCAATACCAGTGAACTGCTGGTCCCGTGATTCCCGTATGCCTGTCCCGCAAAAATGCCCGGTGACGGGGGTTTAAACGCTACAGTGGCCCGGTGCTCATCGGTTATGCCCGCGTTTCGACTTCTGGGCAGGATCTCGCAGCGCAGCGAGACGGCCTCCGGACCCTTGGGGTGTCCGACGAGGACGTGCACGTCGATCACGGATTGTCGGGCACGACTCGAGCGCGCCCCGGGCTCCGGGAAGCGCTGGCCGCGTGCCGCGCCGGAGACACGTTGGTCGTGACCAAGCTCGACCGGCTTGCCCGATCGCTGCGCGATGCGACGGACATCGCTGACGAGCTCACGAAGAAGGGCGTCACGTTGAACCTCGGGGGAGCGGTCTACGACCCGACCGACCCGGTAGGCCGGCTGCTGTTCAACGTGCTGGGGATGGTCGCCGAGTTCGAAGCTGACCTCATCCGTGCTCGCACACGTGAGGGTATGGCGATCGCGAAAGCCGCAGGCAAGCTTCGTGGCCGGAAGCCGAAGCTCACGGTGCCTCAGGAGAAGCACTTGGTGTCGTTGTACCGCGCCGGTGGGCATACAACGAGCGAGATCGCGGAGCTGTTTGGGGTGGCGCGCTCAACCGTATACCGGGCAGTCCAGCGCGACGGCGCCGAGTAGCCACCCGGATCGGGGCTGAGGAAGCCTGTGCCGGAACGCTGCGCACCGCGTTTCGCGACCCAGTGTTCCCGTTTCTTCCATGTCGAAGTATCGTCGCTTTGCTACGCCGCGGACCCTAGCCGCGGTCGCCCGTCCCCCCGTTACCGGGCTGGCCTCGTCGTGATCGCACGTCGTACCCGACGGCGTCGTAGCGCGAGGGCGCCTGCCCGGACCCGAACCAGCGCAGGCGCCCTCGACCCCTCTTCGTAGCAAACCCCGTCAGTGTTTGCGAATCCGTGGCGTTTGCTCACCACCAGCCGGAGCTGTCGCTCACGCCGATGGCGTCCCGTGTTGCGGCGTCTCTAGACCCTGCACGGAAGCGTGGCACTGACACGCCTTCCCACCCCAACGCAACACCAACCAGGCCTCGGAGGAGGCGTAGCAGTGGGGTATACCCCAGAGCAGCAATCACCTCACCGCCAACTTGTACTGATCGCCAGCAGACGTCGCGTTGATGGATTGTCATGAACTGGCAGTGCTGACTCCCTGCTCTCGAGTGCCCGGATGAGCTGTTACATCGGCGCGCATAATATGCACCGAGTGCGCTAGGGTTGATAATATCGACCCCGATGTAACAGGAGCAGCTAGTGGACGAACTCACCCGCCAGATCCTCAACCGTGAGGCGAAGCTGCTCGCGCCGACGCTGTACGAAGCGCTCGATGGGGCTGTCGCTGACGCAAAGACGATCCGGTTCTCGGAACGCGAACAGCCTCATCTCCACTCGGCTTGGCGGCGGGCGGCCTTCCGCGAGGCGCTCAAGGCCGAGGGGCTTCCCGGTGACTGGGAGGTCGGCGGCAACTCGCGCCAGTCAGGGCAGACGATTCTCGTGCTCGAGCACGCGGGCATTCGACTGCGGCTGCTATCCGAAAGCTCTGTCACGACCAACGGCGTGCCCCACGCTGGGTCAACTTCGGCGCGCCGGCACGAGTGGCGCACCGTGACGGTCCCGCTCTCGATGTTCGGTGGTGAGGCGGCGCCGAGTCGGAACCTCCTGCTCTTGATGAACACCAGGTCCGACACGCCCACTCTCCGCATCGTCCGTACGACGGAGGAGGGCCGATTTCAGGGCAAGGTCGCGTGCGACTACCGTCTCGTGATGCATCGGGACGTCGACACCCTCGGCAACACGACGTTCGACACCACTGAGGACGACATCAACTTCTATGCCAACATCGATCGCGAGGAAACGGGAGATGCCTGACGTCTTCGATGGCGTTCGCTTCGAAGCTCTCCGGCACATTTATAGTCTCACGCAGCGAGATCTTGGGTCACGTCTCGACATTGCGCAGTCAAAGCTGTCGCGCATTGAGCGAGGAGACGCGTTCCCTGACTCGGCACTAGTGCACCGTGCAAGCTCTGAGTTCGGAGAGCCGCTAAGCTTCTTCACTGTTGCAGCGGATGCTCTCCCTGTCGGCCCCGTCGCATTCCGAAAGAAAGCGTCAACGCGGGCGAGTGAACGAGACCGCGTCACAACGCTCTTCAAAGAAGCATCCCGTGTTTTCGCAAAGGTGAGTTCCGCATCCGGCTACGTCGAGTTCCTTGCTGCAGACGCGACGAGCGCTGACCCTATCGTCGCAGCCGAGCGTGTGCGTACGATCGCCGGTGTTGGCCGCCACGACCCTATTCGGAACGTCACACGACTCCTCGAACGGCTTGGCGTCGGCGTAGTCGCTCATCTGGACGACGACGAGTGGCACGATGACCGAAGCGACGCCTCTGGTATTTCAATGCCCACGGTGCGCAATACTCGCCCTTTGGTCGCTACGATGTCGATCGACCGGGGTGACGTGCAGCGAATGACGCTCGCTCACGAGCTCGGGCACCTTATCCTTGACCGTGGTGCCGCCCACATTCACTGCTCATCGCGAAGCCCGCAAGAACGCGCAGCCTTTGAATTCGCTGCCGCACTATTGCTCCCGCCCAACATTCTGGGCAAGCGCATCACGGAAAATTCGACGCTCAGGGACTACCTGGCGCTCAAGGGCGAATACGGCATGTCCGCGGGTGCAATCGTTATGCATGCGCGTCGCTCGGCGGTCATCACGGAATCTCGCGCGCGCACGTTGCAGATTCAAATTGCTTCTAGAGGCTGGCGCGACTCCGAACCGGTGACCGTTATATCAGAAGCGCCAATGCTCTTCGGGCAGGCGTTGAAGCAGGTGTTCCCTGCCGGGACGTACACCGCTGCGTCCAAGGATCTCGGTGTGGCGCCTGCACGACTTCGACGTTGGGCAGGAGACCTCGGAGGGGATGCGCCTTTGGCGAAGGTCACAAGCCTTCGAGACCATAAGCGCGCTAGCTGAATTATACGGGCGCCCTGACATAAGAGCGCGGTATCGGCGAACGCTAACTCGCGCTAGACCAGGACCCCGGGGCCGGCCCGAACGCACGACGGGTGGTACGGATCGTGGCTTCTGAGACAGCGAGGTTTGCACCACCGCCGATGACAGCCCCGATTCCGAATGGCACCACTTTGCCGAGGACGAGGATGCCTTGCCGCGTCCCGTAGCGGGTGACGAAGTTTGGGCCGAGGACCTTGTTGATCTGGTTCAGCGTGGCGAGGGGCACGCTGTCGACGATTGCTTTCGCCCAGTGCTTGCCGGTCCGCTCGGCGATCTTCGATATCGTCTCGCCGCTGCTCCCGCCCAGGACAATGCCGAGCACCAGGGTGCGGCGCCGCTCTAGTTCCTCAACGCGGACGCCATGTACCTGCGCCACGGACAGTGCGAACAGCACCGTCAACTCCATTGCAGAGAGCATCTCACCACCGGACAGAGCCAACGCGGCCCCCGTTCCAACGGCCGGGATCGCTGCGGTTGCGCCGACCGCTGCGCCCGTTCCGGTCAGTGCTGAGCGGTACATCAGTTCCAACGTCTTGACCACGTCTGCCGGCGTCGCGTCGGGATTGCGTTGCCGAGCACGATTGATGTGCTTCTCGACGACGGTGTTCTGCATGCTCAACGCCTTGTCCAGCGCAGCGCGAACGAGGCTCCACCGGTGACGTTCGTCGGCATCCGTCTGCCCGCCGTCGCTGTCGTTGGTCATCCGCTCAGCATATGGCGATCTGCGTCCCTGGACCCGGTAGCATCTACTGGTCACCACCTGTGATCCGTGAAGCCCATCGTTTCAACAACGGCAGGATCCGTTGGCGTGCCCCGATTGAATTCGGGGCCGCACTCGCTGGGTGACCGGGGCATAGTCGGTGGCCGATGCGCGGCGATCCGTCATGGAGCTCTCAGTGCGACTGAGTTGGAGCGCTGTCCGCCCCGTAGAACCGCGATGGGGAAGCGGGGCGGACCGGATCACACCGGTATCGGCGATTCCGATACCGGTCGGCGAACGCTCCGGCTTACCCGCAGGCCGTGGGTCCGCAACTGAGACGCGAAGTCTCGAAGTTCGTTTCGCGACTGGGCTGGCTCGCCGAGCGTGAAGGCGAGTGTCTGGCCGCGCGGGCTTCGAAGACGGAGCACCGTCTCGGTATTGGTCTTCACCAGCCAACCCTGGGCTTCTGCGTCAGAGCAGATCCGCGCTATCTCAGTTATCAGCGCCTCCCGATGGCCCATCCCGCTACTCAAGCTCGTAGCCGCTGGTGCGGACCGTCGACCCAGCGTCCTGATTCGCGCCGTGATCCCGATCGTCGCATCATTCACGGCTGCCCGCGTGTTTTGATCATCGCGCGCTCGGTAAGGCAGCCATGTGAGGCCCTGCAGATCGGACGGCAACTGCAGGCTGCGGGATGCTGATAGGAGATACGTTCGGTCCAAGCCCAGGGTCCCGATGAAGAGACCCAACTCGAAGTAGATGTTGTCTCGTGCGGCGGCGCGCTCTACCCCTCGGGACTGAACGATGTCGTCCGCGGTTGCTATCAGGACCGCGAAGTCGGCCTCGGAAGCCTCTTGCGCGAGCCGGGGGATGGTGTACGAGGAAGCGTGGAAGACTCCCTGATCCCACCTGATGACTGTGCAGAGTCCCGTGTTCTCGAGGTCGGCCTGCAGGTGCCGCGCAATCTCTAAACCTTCACTCGAGGATCCGATAAAAACGGACGGGAGCGCCGTCTTGTCGCTTCTGCTCACGAGGCCATCGTAGGTCGGGTTGCAGCACGCCGATCTTGTTCCTCGGCTTGCTGGGGTCACCCGACGGACGTTATTTCGCCCACGGGTCATATAGGCACGGCCGGACCGCCAGTGTCGTGGCGGTCCGGCCGGAGCTCCGACATGCAGTGCTCGGGGCGAGCATATCGGCGTAGGTGCGCTGGGTTAGTGGGCGGCGTCGTACGCGTCGCGGACGGCCTGGCTGATGCGGCCGCGGGTGGAGATCTCGTGCCCGTTTGCTGCCGCCCACTCGCGGATCTTCGCGAGCTCGTCGGGGTTGCTGCGCGGCTTGCTGCCCGACGTGCTGCGGCTGTTCCGGCCGCCCACCTTGCGGGCAGCGGCGATGTAGTCGGAGAACGCTTCGCGCAGCTTTTCGGCGTTGTCGTCCGAGAGGTCGATCTCGTAGTGGCTTCCGTCGAAGGAGAACACGACGTTCTTGCCGCCGTCTTCGATGGTTTCGCCGGTGAGATCGTCAATGAGCTGAGTGGTGACCTTCTGTGCCATAGCTCTTGTGTAGCAGGAAAACGTCAGAATCCCGGCAGTGAGACGTACGCAGTGAGAGGTTTTTCGCAGACGTCGAGTTGTGCAGGGTTTGGTCGAAGCAGCTCGCGGTGCCGAAGCGCTGCTTCACAATGTGCCGGGTCCGGTTCGGGGAGCTACGGTGACGTGGTGACTGACGCGACCGCACGCAGGCAGTTGCGGCATCGTCTCGGGATGCTTGCCGTCACGCTCGACGGTGACCAGCGGCCGCCCCGGTCCCGGTTGGTGTGGTCGCTCGTCGAACACGGCGGGCAACCCCGCAACCCGGACGCGGAGCCGTATGAAACCGTGGTGGAGGAGATCGACCCGCAGACTCTTGCCGCGATCGCTGACCTCTACGGGGTACCCCGCTCCTACCTGACCGACTGTGGCGCAGACCCTGTCTCGGAGCACGTCATCGACGAAGACCTCTTCCGAATCCGCACCACCACGCCCCGGACCCGTTCCGCGATCACCTATGAAACGGTCACGCGCGTTCCCGTACCGCAACCGACACCGAGAGAAGTGGCGGCACTGTCCGAGGCCGCTCGCCGCGCAGCCCACGCCGATGTCCGCAGCCGCATCCCAGCACTCGCGGTAATCGTTACTGCCAGTGCGATCGCCGTCGCGGCGCTCGCGCTGGCGGGCACCGTCATCACCTGTATCCTGTGCGGTCTCGCTGCGGTGCTGTTCGGCAGCCACATCATCGGCGCAGTGCGCAGCATGCGCCATGCCGCGGCGCTCGCGCAGGCCCCCGAGTCTGCGTTCACCTCTGAGGTACAGGACGGGCTCCGCCACGCGATCGCCCGCCGCTTCCATCACCAACGCACCCACAGCACCCTTCCCCTCGAGCAGCTCGTCGCCATCCTCGACAGCACCACCCCGATCGGGACCCTGCAACTCGGCGCCCTCACCGGCAGCGACGCCGGCGCGCAGCGGGAACTACTCAGCACTGCTGTTGCCGAAGCGATAGCAGCACGCGAACGAGCAGCACTCTGGGGTCACACCCGCCGGCCGAAGGCCCGGTAGGTGGATACGGTCATCGGGTGAAGCAGAAACGCTGGCAGGAGATCACTGAGTGGCCCTTGACGGTGGCCGCGGGGGTCTTCCTGGCCGCGTACACCTGGGAAGTGCTGGGCCAACTCACCGGAGCGACCGCAGCGATAGCTGAAGTGGTGATCAACACCACGTGGGTGCTGTTCGTCCTGGACTACCTCACCAACCTGCTCCTCGCCGAACGGCGCGGGCGCTGGTTCGTCACGCACTTGTTTGACTTTATCGTGGTCGCGCTGCCCATCCTTCGACCACTCCGGCTCCTCCGGCTGGTGACCTTGGTATCGATCCTGCAGCGCCGCGCAGGAGCTGCGTTTCGCGGCCGGGTCATCCTGTTTGCAGCGTCGAGTACCGCGCTGCTCCTCTTCGTTGCTTCCCTCGCAATGCTCGATGCTGAGCGGAGCGCGCCCGGGGCGCTGATCACAACGTTCCCGCAGGCGCTGTGGTGGGCGTTCGTCACGATCACCACCGTCGGGTACGGAGACCTCTACCCCGTGACCGGAACGGGACGGTTCATCGCAGCCGGCATCATGCTTGGCGGGATCGCGCTCATCGGTGTCGTCACCGCCACCCTGGCCTCGTACATCGTGGAGCGAGTCACGCAACAAGACGAGACCACCGACAAGCAAACCCAAGAACAGGTACGCGAACTCACGGACGAGATCCGCCAGCTCCGCGAAGAGCTGCGCCAGCACAACACAACACGCCCTCCACGCTCCGAACACGGGACAGCAGCCTCAGAAACAGGGTCCCCAGGGATCCGTAGAGGCCCGTCGGACGCAACGTAAATCACGACACGAAGCGAAGCGAAGCCGACGACACCGAGCGATGCTGCACACACGCCGGCTCGCGGCGCGCGCGTCGCCGGTGCGTGTCTCGGAAACCGATCGGCTATCGGACACGCTTTGCCCTCTTGCCCAACGATCGTTCCCAGACGAAGGTGGCCCGATGGAACGTATGCAGGGTCAGTGGTGGGAACCAGGGGCCGACGAGAGTCACCCAGGTGTTCTCACACTCAACGACGATGGCGGAGCAACGCTGGAACTAATTGGTGGGATCGACCTGCGGATTATCCAGCACATCGCTCCGGGGCTTTCAAGCTATTCAGGTGCCACACGAGATACCCCGATCCTTCACGGAAGAGTCGAGGCGAAAGAAATAACGCTCGTCAACTGCATTGCAACGAGAACCACCGGTATGGGCTCCCCTTCGTCGCAGGTGTTTGTGGCCGATCAGGTACTCATTGGAGCCTTGGTCGAGTCGCGTGAGGAACCGGTAGTCCGTCGCGCATTCGTGCGAATTGAGAACCTGACCGCGTGGGGAGTTCTAGACGGGCTGTCCTGGACGCCCTCACGGTCTGATGAGGACGAACACACCGCGCGCCTTCGCCGGGTACCTGATCAAGTAGTCAACGTTGGGGGCTGGACGTACGCACTTTCAGTGAATCGGGCCGGTTTCAACTACGCAACTACCAGAGAAACCGCGACGATTACGGGGGACATGACTGCTCGTATCATCGTTACGCCGCCGGCTCCGGTGTCCCTCGATGACTTGAATGCCACTGTGCAAGAGCTGACAGACTTCCTGACGCTAGCCAGCGGACAAGCCGCCGGGCTTATATCGATGACCATCGAACATGCCGTAGATAGGGAGTGGCGTGACCCCAGAAAGAGAAACGGGCCGACGCAAAAAATCTCGCGAAGTATTAAAGCTACCGGAAGGCGCATTTATACAGCGTCGCCTGCGGAGCCAGCTATGCGCGTCTGGGATTTCCGGTTCACCGCTCAAGACTCGCCCTTTGCTGAAGTTTGGCCGAAGTGGCTTGAGCTTCGGCGACTCTGTTCGTCAGCCAGCAACGTTTATTTTGGCGACTATTATGCTCCTCCCACCTATACAGAGCTTCGCCTCTTTTCGGTTGCCGTAACCGCTGAAGCGCTTCACGCAAAGCTCTTCGGCGAGGAGGGGGCAAGTTTCGATGATGACGCAGCTCGTACGGCCCGCGATTTGATTAAGGAAGGCCTGGAGGGGGAAGTGCGTGAGATGACGCTATCTCGCGTGCAGGCAGGCGCAACCTTCAGAGAGCGGCTCACGTTCCTAGCTGCTGTGCCAGATCCTGATGCCGTCCGTCTGGTGATCCCAGACGTGGCGGTTTGGGCTCGCCGGCTCAAAGACGCGAGAAACGGTGTCGCTCACGGAGCGATCGATCGGGTAACGCCGGAGGCGTATCGCCTCTACACCCAGACCCGCGACTTAGTTGCTCTGGTGTTCCTGCATGAACTTGGATTCTCGGCCGAAGTTCAGAGACGCGCCGCTTCGGATACAATGCAGCACTGGATTGCTGCTGATTAACGAATCTTGGTATCGTTAAGTACGAACGGGACAATCTTGTTCTGCACGAGCATTCGGGCACGGTACAGCTGCTTTGGCGACAGATCACCCTTGTCCCGTTTGCCGAATACTTTCCGCAAGAACTCCCAGTCATAATATCCATCGCCATGGTTGTACTGATCTGGAGTGAATGCGCCGCTCTCTAGTAAGTAATCAAACGTTGCGCGCGAGAACCACTCTTTGTCGACGGTGATTCGTTCTCCCTTTCGTGCAGCGCTGCGCAGTGTGACAAGACGGCGCAGCACAGAGACTTGCTGGTTCAGGTCAGCGCGTTCGAAGTGGTTCACGCACGAGCTGCCGATCGGGAATAGGTGATTGCCGTTGAGTGTGTTTTCTATGGTGAACATCCAAAGCAGATTGGTCTGCCCACATACGCATTCACCATCGCTAGTGGGATGCTCCTCGACGGAGGAGACCTCCCACTCCAGGACGGCGTTCTTCCAGCGATCACCGACAGACGCCGCGATGACAGCCCGTCGTAGCGCCTGAAAGTTCGCGGTTCTAGTCATATGGACCCCTTTTGGGCTGACCTTATCCGGACCCGGGTCATTGCCCTAGGTTCCCTGCGGCACCCGACGATGCACGGCTACTGGTTCAGCGTGATGTCACCGACGATGTTGTCGGCGTCGTTCGCGGCTGCTTGACCGACCGCGAGCAACTCGCGCGCTTGGCGCAGCCTCTCCTCCACCGCCGTGTCCCCGGACGATTGAGCGGCGAGAATCAGGTCCGACAGAGCGGCGTGTGCGGTGTCGCGGTCCTTGCTCTCACCGCTCAGAGAATAGCCGCGGAGGGCTCGACTGGCACGAGTTACTGCTGCTGAATCAAGGGTCATGGGGCGCAGCCTAGGTCAAGGGGGGCGACTGACCGAGGCCCGGCCACCAACGGTGACCGGGCCTCGCCGCGAAGGGATGCTCGGGTCAGCCCTTCACGTTCTTGGGGTCGTTGCCCGGCGCGATCGTGTCCTTCGCACGCACCTGGCCCTCCCGGTTGTGGATGGAAAGTTCCCCGCCGCCCTGGTTGTTGATGATCGTCCGCGCGCGGTCGATCGCCTCAGCCTGGGTGTCGGTGTGTGCAGAGGCTCGGCTTCCGCCGCCTCGCACGTCCCAACCGCCGTTCGGGTTGGGCACCACGTTCCTGTTGCTACTCATGTCACCTCCCTTGTCACGAACAAGGTAACCCCGACACCCGACACCCAAATACGACACACGGAGTGTCGGAGTTACAGATCGGTGACGGCGGGGACTAGTCGTCGCGCCCGCTAGTAGCTCGGATGCCGGAGAAGGAGCGAGCAAGTTCATAGACGGGCGATGGTCCGACGTCTGCTCCGCAGGGGACGCCCGCTATTTCGTTCCGCTGCGCTCGACGAAATAGCGGCCACGGAGGGGGTGTGTTTGGTTCCCGCGGATCGTCTTCCGTCGGTGAGATGGTCGAGCACAGGAGGGGAGGGGGAGTGTTCGCGGGTCAGTACCAGTGGGGAGAATGCTGCTCGTGACTGAACACACGTGGGCTCCACCCGAGCACCCAGACCCGCCAGAGAATCAGCCGCTAGGCATCGAGGCCGACGACAGCGCCGTGAGGTGGGTGGGTTCCCTGCTGTGTGGGTCCGCGTCGAGTTCACACGCACGGGGATGCAGCGACTCCCGGGGTTCGTCGAGCGAGCCGCCGCTGACCGCGTGTTCGTGCAGCTCGTCCACATGGGCTTCCCGCATCACGTTTGGTTGCCGCGCGAGCGCGTCACGCATCGGCAGCTAAAACCACGACGCGACAAATGACAACCCCGGGGTTGACTTGCGCGACAAGGGTGGTCTAGACTAGGCTTATGAAGCCGCAGAAGACCCGGGACGTGATCAAGCACCTGCGTAGCCTCGGTTGGGTCTACCTCCGAGACGCGCAGGGCAGTCACGAACTCTGGGGCCTCCCGGACGGATCGGTCAAAGCATCGATCCCGGCCGGGCACCGCGAGGTGTCTGCCGGAGTGTTGAAGCAGATCAAGGACGCAGGGGCAGACCTACCCGAATCCTGGCGCTAAGTGCCGGAGGCGGGACGTACTCGAGGCCAGAGGATCGGGTGCGACGACAGGTCGACGTAAGGAGTAGCCGGTGGACGTTCGAACGTTTGATGTGACCGTTGAGCGCGAGGGTCGTTGGTGGGTCTTCGCGATCCCCGAACTCGGTACCGGTGGTCAGGCGCGCTCCTTCGCAGAGGTGGAGTACGAGGCGCAGGGCGTCGCGGCGGCGTGGCTTGACGTTGCTCCCGAGACGGTCGCCGTGAATGTTCACATCGAGCCACCCGCGGACGTTCGGGCGGAGTGGGAAGCGGCAGACAAGGACGATGCCGCGGCACGCGAAGCGCTGGCGCGCGCGGCAGCACGCCGGCGAGCTGTCGTGTTGAAGCTCCGCAAGGAAATGAGCGCGGCAGACGCCGGCGCCGTACTGGGGATTAGTCGCCAGCGCGTGTACCAGATTGAGAGTCCGAAGCCGCCGGCAGCGAGCCGCAACCGCGAGGTGGTACCCGGCCCGAACGGGGGTTGGGACGTGCGAGGCGGCGACAGCCGAACCGTCGCACACGCCGACACCCAGGCTGAGGCGATCGACCGCGCGCGGCAGATCATCAAGAACGGTGGCGGCGGCGAGATCCACGTTCGCAACCAGAACGGAGAGATCCGCTCGAAGGACACGATCGCCCCCGGGCGGAAGATTCAATCGCTGTAGCTGCGTAGGCGGCCACCGATGCGGGCGACCGAGGAAGAGCGCTTCTGGTCCCATGTCGTGAAGGGCCCGGAGCCCGACGACTGCTGGTTCTGGTCCGGCGCAATTGGAGATGACGGGTACGGGCGCTTCTGGACTCAGAGCGCCAACGCCGGGCAGCGCGCCGTGCGTCCACAGCGCTATGCCTACGAGCTACTCACCGGGGCGCGCCTTCTCCCGACGGTGCAGCTCCTCCACCGGTGCGATGTTCCGTTGTGCGTGCATGCCGACGTCGACCCGTTGCGCTCGCACGTCACGCCGGGGACGCACCGTGACAACATGCTTGACCGCGCGTACAAGGGTCGCGGTGTGAACCGCTGGACGGCTCTGTTCCCGCGAGGCGCATCGCGTGAGGAACAGGTGCGTCGGTCGCGTGCGCTGCGCGCCGCGATCCGCGCTGATGGGTGGGACGTCGACGCCATCACCCGTGCGGTAAACGGCATCGGCCCGGACCAACCAACGTTGTGGTGATCCGGGCTGAAACCTAACGGCTACTACACGAACTCGGGCTGCTCCTGGTTGGAGTGCTGCTCCCGGTTCGCGGCGTCATCGGCGGCGGGGTCCTGGTCGGACTGTACCGCGGTCGTGCCATCGACGGGAGCTGCCGAGGTGGGGGAGTCGGAAGCCTTCTTGACGTCGCGGACGTTGAT
Source organism: Curtobacterium sp. MCBD17_026 (assembly GCF_003234895.2). Lineage (NCBI taxonomy): Bacteria > Bacillati > Actinomycetota > Actinomycetes > Micrococcales > Microbacteriaceae > Curtobacterium > Curtobacterium sp. MCBD17_026. The sequence continues at coordinate 44,799 of NZ_CP126282.1, forward strand.
CCCGAGTCGCGCCGCGACCTCGGTTCGGTTCACGAGCCCGAGCATCTTCTGCACCACGGCGTCAGCGTCACGGCGTGCGCTCTCGGACTGCTTCTCCGCCTTCTCGCGAAGGGCGACGATCTGCCGCTCCGTCTCCTCCTGGATTTCGTCCAGCGAGTCCGCGGCGACGAAGTAGTCGACGGCGAGCTGCTCGAGCTGATCCTGCTGCGCGCGGAACTCGGCCGCCTTCTCGCGTGCCCGCTTGCGTGCCTGTGTCTGCTTCGCGGACTTCCGAACCTCAGCCATACCGGCCCCCTCCTGTTGGACGTGTCCGGTTCATTATGCCTCGCACCCCCGAGCGGGGGTGCCGGTCGCCCGGCGAGGTGCCACCACAAGGGTGGCGACCTCGCCGGCCGAAGCCGTCTTCTCCGCAGGCTGCGAAGCCGGCTCGACCCATGCACTCGACCGCTCCACTACGTCTTCGTCACTCGTTCCTCCCTCCTCGACTTCGTTCCCACGGTCTCCGTACATGCGCCGCGTGTCTTCCAGCCACGGTTGCCCAGCTCACTCGTTCCTCGATCACCTGGTCGTCACACCTCTGGCATTAACGATCAATGAGGTACCCTTCCCCCGTGATGACCATGCATATCCTCTCCGCGGGAGACGGGTATGCGTACTACACGAGCGAGGTCGCCAGCGGCGACGTGAAGCGCGAACCGGGCCGCGAACTGGGCGACTACTACACCGCCGACGGCAACCCTCCCGGCGTGTGGGTAGGCTCCGGGATCGGGCAACTCGGCGTCCAGGGAGCCGTCACCGAGGAGCAGATGAAGGCGCTCTACGGTGAGGGCCTGCACCCGAACGCGGAGCAGATCATCACCGACGCCCAGGCCCGCGGCGCCTCTGTCGCGGACGCCACGGATGCCGCCAAGCTCGGCCGTGGGTACTACGCCTACAGCACCGGGAAGACCGACCTCTCTTCGGCGATCGACGAGGGCTACGACCGGTACAAGCGCGAGAACCGACGCGAGCCCGACGTGAATGAGCGACGGGTCATCCGCGCCGGTGTGGGCGCTCAGGCGTTCCGTCAGGCGCGCGGCCGTGACCCCGAGGACAAGGAAGAGCTGGGCCGTTTCATCACGTCCGCCACCCGCCCGACGCAGCAGGCCGTGGCCGGTTTCGACCTGGTGTTCTCGCCCGCGAAGAGCGTCTCGACGCTCTGGGCACTCGGCGACGACGAGACCCGCCGGACGATCGAGCGGGAGCACGAAGCCGCCATCGGTGAGACCGTCGGGTACCTCGAACGCGAGGCCATCGCGACCCGTGCCGGCCGCAACGGTGTGGCTCAAATCGAGGTCGAAGGCGGCATCATCGCTACGCGGTTCCGCCACTATGACTCCCGCACCGGTGACCCGCAGCTCCACGACCACCTGGTGGTCGCGAACAAGGTGCTCGGCTCCGATGGCAAGTGGCGCACCATCGACTCGAAGCTCCTGCATCGCCAGGGCGTCGCCGCGTCCGAGTTCTACAACCAGCGCGTCATGGAACGCGTCTCCGACGCACTGGGCGTCGGTACGGAGCTGCGCGAGGTGACCGCCGGTAAGCGTCCGGTGGTGGAGCTGGCCGGCGTCGACGAGCGCCTGACGTCCGGGTTCTCGACCCGCTCGACCGACATTCGTGCGTCGCTCCGACAGCTCGAACGGGACTACCGCCGCGACCACGGGCGCGCCCCCGACCAAGCCGCTCGGATCAAGCTCGCGCAGCAGGCGACCCTCGAAACCCGTCCCACGAAGGCACACGCCCGCTCCCTCTCTGTGCTTCGTGACACGTGGCGCGCGCAGGCCACGGAACGTACGAGCGAACGCACCGTGTCAACGCTCCTGGAGACGCTCCGCGTCCTCCACAGCGACCGACAGGCCGCCACTGGTAAATCACCCGCCCCGGAGCCGCTCGACGTCCAGAGGGCAGCTCAGGAGGTTGTAGAGACAGTGTCGGAGCACCACGCGACGTGGGGTGCTCACGTGGTCGAGGCGGAGGCGCGACGGTACGTGCAGGCCGCGCGGATTGCTGGCGTCGACGTCCCCGAGAACGCTGCCGAGGTCATCACCCGCGAGGCACTCGACACTGAGTCCGTGTCGATCACTCCGCCGGCCCCGCACGGTGCGTTTGAGCCCCTTACTCGCAGCAATGGGGAGAGCATCTACGAGCACAAGGGCCGTGCGATGTTCACCTCCGCTGGCGTGCTCGCCGCCGAGGACCGTCTGCTCGACGCTGCCCGCACGCGCACGATCGCGCCGGTAAGCCTGGCCGAGTTCGACCGCACCGCGGAGGCACACACCGGCCCGCTCGACGCCGGACAGCGGAACCTCGCCCGCGAGTTCACCACGTCCGACCGGCTCGTCCTCGTCGGCACCGGCCCCGCCGGCGCAGGGAAGACGACGGCCCTCGCCCTCGCCGCTCGCGCTACCGAGGAAGCCGGTTCGAAGCTCATCGGCCTCACCCCGTCGGCCGCCGCGGCGGCGGTGTTCCGCGAGGCCGTCGACGTCGAAGCGACGACCATCCACGGGTTCTTGAAGAGCTACGAGCTGCACGGCGACGTCACCCCCGAGAGCGGGCACGCTGACGGGTTGAAGCTCCGCCCTGGCGACGTGATCGTGGTCGACGAGGCCGGCATGGCCGGTAGCCGGAACCTCGCCCGCGTCGTCGACGTCGCCGCGGCACACGGAGCACACGTGCGCCTCATCGGCGACTCCCGCCAGCTCGACGCCGTGGAGTCCGGCGGCGCGCTGCGGCTCCTGGAGCGGGAGGTGGGTGCGGTGCGCCTGGAGACCATCCACCGGTTCCGGAACGCCGATGGCACCGTGAACCAGGCCGAGGCGGATGCCTCCGAACGGCTCCGCGACCCCGCGACCACCGGCGACCCGTTCGGTTGGTACGTGGACCAGGGTCGCGTCGTCGCTGGCGACAACGAGCACATGACCAACGCCGTCTTCTCCGCTTGGCAGGAAGACACCAACGCCGGCAAGCGGTCCGTGATGGTCGCGCAGCACAACGCCACCGTCGCGGAGCTGAACGCTCGCGCGCAGGCGTTCCGGATCAGCGACGGCACCGTGACGGGCCGGGACAGCGCGGCCCTCCGGGACGGGCTCCAGGCGCACCGTGGCGACCTGATCGTCACCCGCCGGAACGACGCCACGCTCCGCACCGACCGCGGCCGCGACCGCGTGAACAACAACGACGTGTGGTCCGTCGACAAGGTGCACCGCGACGGTTCTCTCAGCGTCACACACGAGGGCCACGGCGGCCGCATCACCCTCCCAGCCACCTACGTCCGCGAGCACGTCGAACTCGGCTACGCGTCGACCGTGCACCGCGCCCAGGGCCTCACAGCGGACACGTCCCACGTTCTCGCCGACGCCGGCACGTCTCGGTCCCTTGCCTACGTCGGGCTGACCCGCGGCAAGGAGACGAACCGGCTGTACGTCGAGGTTGCCGACGCCCAGCCGATGGCCGAGGTCCTCGGGCAGATCGCCGGCAACGCGGAGGGCATGATGAGCGCGAACGAGTCGATCCGTGCCGAGCAGGCACGCGTGGACGACCTGGTGACGCTCGTCGACCAGTACCGAGACGTCCGCGACCGCGCCGACGACCAGCGGTTCGAGAAGATCACCCGAACCGCCGTCGGCGACGCCGCCGCGCAGCAGCTCCGCGAGCACGACACCTGGGGTGCCCTTCAGGCGTCCCTCGCCGGTGCCGAGCGTGCCGGCTACGACCCGGCCGACGCGCTGTACCAGGCGTGGACGAAGGACACCCTGGACGGTGCCGCGAACGAGCCCGCGGTGCTCGCCGCCCGCGTAAAGGCCGACGTGGCCGAGTACACGGAGTCGTTCGGCGCGGACGAGCCCGACCACCGAGTGCCCAGCTGGATCGCCGACCGCGGCGCGCTCGACTCACCACACACCGACCCGGCCTGGCGGGACCACCTCCAGGAGCGGTACGAGTACATCGCCGTCCGCCTCGAGGAGCGGGGCGCGACGATCGCCGCGGAGCCGCCGGCGTGGGCCGAGCAGCTCGGCGACGTCCCGGCGGCCGCTGAGCGCCGAGAGGCGTGGACCCGGCTCGCGGCCGAGGTGGACACGTTCCGCACCCGCTACGGGATCGAGGACGCCGGCGTGGCCGTGCCGAAGCAGTACCGGGAGCAAAGCATCGGCGCGGAGCTGCACGCGCGCGTGACCGCCATGCACAAGTCGGCCGCCCTCACGACGCAGCCGCCGGCCGAGCAGGCGGTGCGCGAGCGCGCGGCCGCCGAAGCCACCGCCGCAGCGCAGCGTGCACGCGAGCAGGTCACCCCGACCCCGGCCCGGCCTCGCAGCGTTGCCGAGACTCTCCGCGAGCAGAACCGACAGGAGGCCCAGCGCCGAGCTGAACGGCTCCGTCAGGCAGGCGTCACCGCCACTGCCCGCGACCGTGACCCGGCCGACGAGCAGCGGAAGGCCGCCGAGCGTGACCGCCAGGCGCGCGAGCGTGACCGCGCCCGTGGCGACGACGGGCGGGAACGGTGACCGCCCATCCGGCCGTGGTGCTCACGTGCGACACCGCCGGCTGCGAGCACATGATCGCCGTCTCCGGTCCGTCCGCTGACACCTACCAACATGCCCGCGACTACGCAGCGAGCTTTGGATGGATCGGTGTCGACTGGGGTGATGACCGATGCCCAGAGTGCAGCCCAGGTCTCAACCTCAGCCACTGAGCACCCGAAGCAAGGCCGCCTGCCTTCCGGACGAGCACAAAGACTGAGCCGATGTCGGCTTCGTGAGCTACCGTTCGCCCATGAGCTACGCAGCCACCGTTCTGACCGTGATGATCGCTTCACCGTCCGACGTTAAAGACGACCGAGACGCCGTTGAACGAGCCGTCTACAACTGGAACGACGCGAACGCCGAAAAACGCGGTGTGATTCTGCGCCCATGGCGGTGGGAAACCTCCGCCGTACCCGTTCTTGGTGACCACCCGCAGCGGCTGATCAACGCACAGGGTGTTGACAAATCGGACATTGTGATCGCCATGTTCGCTGGACGACTTGGGTCGGCTACGCCTGATGCTATTTCAGGCACAGCCGAAGAGATCGAACACGCTCTCGACTCGGGCAAGCCAGTGCACCTCTACTTCTCAATCGCACAACTACCCTCCGATGTCGACACTGCTCAACTGGACGCGCTTCGAGCCTTCCGGACGGACATGGAGTCAAGGGGGTTGCTGGGCGAGTACAGCAACGCCAGTCAGCTCGAACACGAAGTTTGGAAGGCGATCGAGCACGACATCAACGAAATCGACCCGTCGGTGCCTTCCACGGACAGGACGCCCCAGCACCGACCGGCCGAATTCCTCGTCCAGCCGCAGCAGGAACGGGAGATGAGCGTAGACAGCAAGGGCAAGACGAAGTACACAACTCGACACTGGCTCGATGTCACCAACACGGGTAGCGAGGATGCGCACGAGGTTACTTTCGAGTCGGTTGGGAAACCCACTGCCATGCACCTGGGCGGTTCGGCGGATCCGACCGTAATCCACGCCGGACAGACTCGTCGACTGAACACCCTCTACGTCATGTCTGGCGGGCAAAGCATTCTGCGCATCAAATGGAAGGATGGCGACGAGGAAAAGACAAAGGATTTCCACGTCGACTGACTAACTGAGGTATCCTTCGCTTATTTGTGTTAATGTTTCTCGCATGACTGAAGTATTGGAATTCCTGCGAAGCAACCATTTCGAGTCCCCGGCGCACGTTGACGTCTTCTCGACTTATTCCGCGGGGCGTGAGGTGACTGTAGAAGTACGCGATTACGGCCTGGGGCACGATCGCAGCCGGTACGAGGTGTACGCCTACTTCACTGACGTACCTGCCAGCGAGAGGCAGCTCAACGTCAGTTACGTTCTCGGCAACGCGGCGGACAGTGTCATTCACGCGCTGGAGGAAGTCGGGATGCACTGGGACGTGTTCAAGCCCACTAAGTAGCAGAAACGGGAGGAGGGGCACCCCAGCAGGGGTGCCCCTCCTCCCGTTTCTTGCGCTACGGGTGCGGCTGCCACTCGTCCGGCGGCAGGTCGATCGGGACGGCGGGCTCCTGCACGCCGTCGACACGGTGGAGGTGTCCGAGAGTGCGGTCGCAGTTGCGGAACGGGCCGCGGCTGGAGTCGAACAGGATCGCCGCGTGGCGGTCCCAGTGCGACAGCCACCAGTCCGACAGTGCCGACAGGTTTTCGCCGGCGTCTGCCTCGGCTTGTTCCCGCGCCTGCCAGAGCGCCCAGAGCCGCGACACCACCTCGGGGTGCTGCCACCACTCCGGGCACCACGGAGCCCGCTTCTCGGTGTGCACGTACTCGACGCCTGCGAAGTGCGCCGTTACCCAGTCGAGGAACACCGCCCGGATATCCACCGGCTCGGCGGTGAGCTCCGCGTCCGTGAGCTCACCGCTGGCGGGCTCCGCGGGAACGTCTTCCGGGTCGTAGCCCTCGGCGTCGACGTCAGCCACGAGCGCCCGCCTCGACCTGGTGCGGAGCGGCGGCCACGGCCGGCGCCGCGTCGTCCTGCTCGATCAGCCGGCGCAACGACTTGTCCTTGAACCACGGCAACGCCTTCAAGATCACCGGGCGTGCGTTGCTGTTGAACATCACCACTCGCCACTTCGGGAGGTTGGCGAGGTCGTCGGTGCTGAGGATCGGCACCCGGCGGGTGCTCGTCGTCTCCGAGTACTGCCCGTTGTTCCCAGAGGAGCCGCCATGCTGCACCTCGTCGCGTTCACCGATGAGGTTCGACAGCCCCTTCAGGAACTGCTCATCCATGCCGCCGCCGCCGAACACCTGTGTCGCGGCACCACTCCAGATCGCACCCCATCCGTGCTGCCCGAACGCCTCGACGGCCTGGTCCCGGGACTGGAAGTACGTGTTGAGGGGCATGCCGAGCGAGCCGTAGAACGAGTACACGGACGGCAGCTCCGGCCACCGCACGATGTTCGCGCACTCGTCCAGCTCGATCACCAGCGGCACAGGCAGCCGGCCGCCGGCACGTTGCGCCTGGCGCTCCCCGGACTTGCAGATCGCCCGCACGAGCGCGGTCAGCAGTGCGCCGGCGGAGCCCACACCGTCCTTGGACAGCAGCACGAGGAGGTCGTCCGACTGCACGAACGCGTCGACGTCGAACCGCCGCACACCAGGTGCGTTCGTCCACTCCAGCAGGTCGTCGTACGCCAGCGCGCCCGCCATGCGCTGCGCGGTCGCGTAGAGGCTCTGCCGGCTCCGGTCGGCCCACTTGTCGAACCCCGCGAGAGCCGACGCAGGGCCGAGCTTGCCGTGCCGGTTGAGGATCTCCACCACGGCGTCGCCGTCCTGACGCGTGATCCAGCTGTAGACCCTCGACAGCGGCAGCTCGTCGAGGGCGGCCGCGAGGAAGAAGTACGCCAGCAGGTCGCGACCGGGCTCGTCCCACTGCGGGTCCCCGCCACGGTCGTTGGCCTTCCGGGTCGACGCCTCGAAAATCTGCGCCAGCTCCTTCGCATCCTCCGCCGAGGAGACGTACTCCAGCGGGTTGAAAGTGAAGTCCGGCCGTGACTCGTGCCGGTAGATGCCGTTCGGGTCGAACACGAACGCCGCACCGCGGCCGCGGCGGCCGCGGATGGCTTCCCGCACACCGTCGACCTTGTTCGAGGTCATCATGGCCGCCGCGGGGGCCTCCACCACGTGGCGGACCACCACGCCGGAGGTCTTGCCCCGTCCGGTGCCGAACAGGTAGACGCCCGTCTCGCGCCACCCCTGATATGCCCACTTCCTCGACCCAACGATGCGTGCGACCTTCTGCCCGGGCGGAAGGTCCCCAGCGGTCTTATGCAGCTCCCGAGTTTCCTTCCGCCGGGCCCGCTCCCGGATCGGTGAGTTCCCCGCCCGGGGAGTCATGATCTTCACCGCCGCGGCGTCGCGGCGTCCGGCGCTCCGCCTCGCGGACCACGCCAGCACCGTCGTGAACAGCGTGAGCACCACCAGCACGAACACCACCGAGAGGACGGTGGCGGCGGTGCCGGGCCACTGGGTGCCCTTGAACACGAATCCGAGCGCCAGGAGGATCGGGTTCCACTCGTAGTCGTCGGTGCCGGCGACGGCCGCGCCGGCGTGGATGCCGAGGTACACCGCCCCCAGCAACAGCGCGATGATCGTGCCGGCGATCACGTTCGCCCGTGTCTGTCCCTGCATCAGCTCGGCTCCCCGCTGGTCGTTGTCATGGTCGGTGTCCCCTCGTCGTGGTGGTTGAGCTGGTGGAAGATCGCTCGCGCGATCCGGGACTCGGCGTCGTCGCCGGCGAAGCGTTCCGCCACGTGGACGTCGACGCCGAGCATCACGGCCATTTCGGACGGCATCACCCGGGACCGGCTGAGCCGCTCCAGGAGCGCGTACCGCTCCGGTCGGCTGCTGACGTCGAGGTTCTTCGCCTCCCGGTACGTCTCGTGCAGCCACTCGACGACGCTGCGGACCCGCCGCACCTCGCCGTCGACGTCCTCGCCGTCGAGCTGGTACTGCATCGACACCGGCCCGGTGATCCCAGCGGCCACACACGCGGCGCGGTGCTCCCGCAGGGTGTCGTCGAGCCACAGACCGACGGTCACGACCTCGGGGCGGTTCACACTGCGGACCGTCCATTCGTCGTTCGCGAGATTCGCGATCGACACCGCCTCCGTCGCCGGCATCACTTGTCCTCTCCGCCGAGCTTCATCGGCTCCTTGCCGTTCGGGTCGACCTGCACGTGCACGTGGTTGCAGGAGTCCTTGAACTGCTTCATCGGCAGGTCCAGGCTCGTGCCGGCCGAGGCGCGGCACTGCACCTGGCCCGTGCCCGAACCGTCCGCCATCACCGGGCCGAGTGCCCGCAGCAGCTTGACCGCGTTCGCGTCCGAGCCCGTCGTCGCGGTGCCGTCGAAGGCGTAGAAGTCGACGGCGTGGCCACCACCGTTGACCACGTGCGCGGACATGTTTCCGGCACCGGGTCGCTGCCCGGTGCAGAGCCGGTTGATATCGGAGATCCCAACCGACTTGAACGTCTTCGTCGCGACGGTGATCACCTGGAGAATCCGGGTGTCGATGCCGCAGTTCGCCTTGGGGCGGCCATCGGCGATGGCCTGCACTTCGGGGAAGTGCGTCGGCGTGAGCCACGTCACCTTGCCCTGATTGGTCAGGTCCACGATGTGCTTCGCGAGGGCCTGGGCGTCGCCGCCGACGCCGGCCGCGCACGCGGAGTCGCCGCCGGCAAGGCCGGCGACGATCTTCTTCGCAGCGTCGTAGTACTTCGTGTAGTGGTCCGGGTCGCGGTTGATCTGGACGGCGTTTGCCGCCCGGGAGGGCGGCATCGTCTGCCAGTTCGGGACCTGCACGAGCTTCTTGAAGAAGTTCGTGGCGCTCGTCGTCGGGTCCATGCGGTCGGCGTAGGTGCCCCAGGCTCCGTTCGCGCGCTGCTGGAACAGGCCGCGGGAGTCCGGGCCGGCCGCGTCGCCGCGGTCGATGACCCGGAGGGTGGACTCGCCGATCGCGGTCATGACGCCGATCGTCTGCCCCTGCACATCGAGGCCCATCGCCGCGCCGGCGTTCATGATCGCCGCCGCGTTCGCGAGCTGGTCGCCGGAGTATCCGTCGATCGGCTCGTGTGCGGCCGCCGTCTTCCCGTCCGACGTCGCCGCGCACACGGCGTTGTCCGACCCGCCGCCGGTGGTGACGACGATGCCGACGAACAGGAACGCCAGCACCGCCGCGGTGAGGACCATCCACCGCGGCTTCACAGCGCCACCGCCGTCCGCGCCTCCGTTGTCGTGTGCGCCGGCATGGCTACAACTCCGCCTCGGTGGCCTGGAGCTTCGCTCCGGAACCGGCCATCCCCTCGTCGGTGTTCGTCACTTCCGCCTCCCACTCGGAGCGGATGTGCTGCATGTGCGTCTCGGGATTGGAGCCGTACTTGAAGATGCAGTGCCCGGGGTTGAGGTTCATCAGGACGTCGGCGGTGTCGGGCGCGAGCCCGAACGTCTCCTGCACCCACTGAGCGTCCTCGGGGCGGTCCTGGCGGTAGGCGTAGAGCGTCTGCGCCTCCTGAATGACCGTGTACCCGTCCGAGCCCTTCGGAATGTCCGTGCCCTTGTGCATCACGAACCAGTTCGAAATACCGAGGGCGCGGGAGAGCTTCTGATTCGACTTCACCAGCCGTGCGGACGGGCCAGCGATCATGTGCCAGCCCTCCTCGTAGATCACGTTCGTGATCCAGCCGCGCTCACGGCGCAGCCGACCAAGGAGCCACTGGTGGCCAACCGCCATCACCGTCGGCACGGCCGGACCGGCGTCGGGGAGCTGCGAGACGTCGAACACGGTGAGCTTGTCGGCCAGGTCGACCTCCCGGGAGGTGTCGCCCTCGAAGATGCCGGAGAACGTCTCCAGGAGATTCTCGAGGCCGAACCGGATCGAGAGCCCCGCCTGGTGGAACCGCTCCTTTGACCCGGCGGTGAGCCCTTCGTCATCGGGCACTCGGCCGAGGAACGGCATCAGGTCCGTTGCGGTGACCGCGCGC
>NZ_CP126283.1:0-42203 GCF_003234895.2 Curtobacterium sp. MCBD17_026
CAGCGCCGACAGCATCAGACCGCGGCGTCCGCGTCCGGCCGCTGCCGCGTCGTGGAGTTCAGCAGGTGCCAGATCATCACCGCGCAGACCAGCGCGGCCGTCACGGCGATGAACACGAACCAGCCGGGCAGGATGCTGGGCGCGGTGCTGTACGCCTGCAGGAACGTGATTCGTGCCGGCGGGTTGTCGACGAGCGTTGCGCCGAAGCTGAGCACGCCGATGCCGAATGCGAGGACACCGGCGACGGCGCCCGCCCACATGCGCGCGAGCTCGAGCAGCCCGTACCGGACGAGCGCGGGTGCCGCTGTACGCCGCCAGGCGGCCCACAGCAGCACGACGGCGGTCGAGGCGACCAACGCTGCCGCCGGTGTCACGGAGACGGCCACAGCGGCGCCTCTGGCGAACTGGTCGAGCTGGTCAGGTGTGTTCATGCGTTCCCCCTCAGATGAGTACTTCTGCCGGCGGCTGGTCCGAGCGGAGCAGCGGCGGCTCCGTCCGAGCCTCACCGGGTGCGGTGTAGTCGGTGACGTACCAGAACACGCCCTCTGCGGACGTGAGTTCACGCATTGTCGGGCCGAGGTAGTCGTTCCAGAACACCTGCATCCCGGTCATGCCCTGGTGACGCATGTACTCGAACGAGCGCCACAGCGCCTCGAGGCGGTCCAGCGCCTCGAGGTTCTCGAACCACCGCGGGTCCCACTTCGTGTCGGGCTTGCGCCGGTAGCGGGGCAGGAGCCACAGGTCGACGAACTCGTAGACGTTCTGGAACGCCAGCTCGAGCACCGGCGCCGCGACGGCGCCGGTGTCCTCGTGCTGGTCCTCTGGTGCGGCCCACTCTTCGTACGGATCGCTCATCGGTTCCCCACCTCCGCCAACACGCGTGCGCCGCGCTCGACGGCGCGGGCCTCGTAGTAGTCCTGGGACTGCTTGACCTTCTCCGCGTACGGACGCGCGGAGAAGTGGTCGAGCTTGAGCAGCGCCGCCGGCGTCTGCGTCGCCATCATCACCGCGCGGCCCGCGGGGAGGGCGACCAGGTCGGAGACGTCGAAGATCCGCTCGCGCTGCAGGCTGGTCGTCGTCGACCCGCCGCGCGACTGCGAGGACCGGGAACGCTTGACCGCGTCAAAGTCACCGATCGCCTGGCTGATGAACGGGAGGTACTTGTCCTCCGCCAGGCCGGACCCGACGACGCGCACGTTCGCGGCCGACCAGAGCTTGCCCATGCCCGTCTCCCCGTACGCCTCGACGCCCTGCTGCCAGGACTGGAAGAACGTGGACAGGATGATGCCGCGGGAGCCGTAGTGCGAGTACTTGTCCGGCAGCTCGCGCCACCGGACGACGTTCGCCGCCTCGTCGAGGACGGCCGTCAGCGGGGTCGGGAGCCGGCCGCCGGCGTTGAGGGAGCCGGTGCGCTCCGCGGCCTCGAGGACCGCCATCGCCAGCGCGCCGGTGATGGCGCGGGCGTTGCCGCCGCCCTCCATGGAGATCAGGTAGATGGTGTCCGTCGACGTGACGAACTTCCACGGGTCGAAGTGCGGTCGGTTCTGCCCGTTGTCGGTGATCCACGGGAGCACCTTGCGGTTGCCGAGCAGACCGATCCACGGGCGGATCGTGCCGTAGACGCCGTCGCGCTGCTTCTCGGTCAGCGTCTGCGTCTGACCGAGCGCACGGCCCTGGGCGACCTCGCCCGCCTCGAGCAGGATGCGGGCCGGGTCGTCGATCTTGTCGTCCGGGTTGTTCGCCCACTTGAACACGTCCGTGATCGGACGGTTCCCGATCGCCGCGGCGAGGAACAGCCGCGCCAGGGTCTCCCGGCCGGCGGACGAGAAGTAGGCATCCTGCTTGGCGTCCGCGGACTCCGCCGAGGACTGGAAGATGCCGGTCAGCTTCTCGGCCGTCTCCATGTCACGGACGAACGAGAGCGGGTTCCACCACCAGTCGGCGTCCTCGCCGATGAGCCCCTGCACGTCGTGCACCCACACCACGCCCGTTTCCGAGCGCGGCCCACGGGTGAGGTCGACGATGTCGCGCTTGTTCGACGTCGCGAGCACCGGGCCCTTCGTCTCGAGGATCTGCGGAACGCAGACGCAGGACGTCTTGCCGGCGCGGGGACCCATGAGCCAGATCTGCACGTACTCCCACGTCGCGTACAGCGGCAGGTTCGAGGGCAGGTGCGTCGCGAGCGTGACGCCGATGCCCGCCTGGCGGGCCTTCAGGCGCTCGGCATCCTTCTCCGCCTCTTCCACGGTCAGCTTCCCCAGGTCGCGCTTCTGCGCCATGTAGCGGGCCTTGTAGTCGACGCGGGACCGCATGCCCTGCTGCTTCCGGGCGGCCGTGACAAGCACGAACACCAGCACTGCGAGGACCAGGAAGATGCCGACGGTGACGACGATCTGCCCCACTGACGGCGCCACGTCGCCCGTCGCAAACGACGCAGCAACCTGGAACGGTGCACGGCTCGGCAGGCCGCGGACGCTGGGGTTCGCCAGGGCCCCGACGTACAGGACGGCGCCGATCATCACCAGGCCGGCGATCCCGCACAGCGCGATCAGCCAGGGCATGTCCCCGCCGGCACCGACGGAGGACCGACGGTTCGCCTCGCGGCTCATGCGACCATCTCCGCTTCTTCCTCGGTCATCTGCGACGGGGACGTGCGTGCACGGTCCGCCGCGTCCTTCCACGACTGGTTGGTGTTGTTCACGGCGAGCTCGACGTCGGTCAACTGCGACTGGAACGGCACGCCCGGCTTCTTTCCGATCTTGAGCAGGAACTTCCCGAGCCCAGGAGGGGCCGCGGCCGTCGACGACTCCGGGTTGACGCCGGACTCGGCGGACCAGTCGGTGATCATCGACTTCTCTTCCGACGACATCGCGAACACCTTCTCGAGGTTCCCCATCTCGCTCTCCGCGAGGCCGCCGAGGAACGTCATCGCGGACCGCTCGACGAAGCCCCACGCGATCTTGGTCAGGTGCTCGCTCGCCAGCTCGAGGTCGTTCATCGTGTGCGTGATCATCGCCTGACCGATGGCCCGCTGACGGTTCAGGCGAGTGAGCGCGTCGATGAAGTAGACCATCACGTCCGCGGCGCGGAGCATGCGCCACAGCTCGTCCATGACGAGGAAGTAGTGCCGCTGCTCCCGCATCCCTGCCTCGGCGAGGTGCTTGTCCGCGGACACCACGGCGGAGCCGTAGTTCCAGCACACGGACTGCACGGCGGCCTGCATCTGCAGGTCGCCGTCGTCGATCGAGGACATGTCGAACACCATCGGACGACCCATCTCGATGTGCTCGGTCGTCGGCTTGGCGAACATGTCGCCGAAGGAGCCGGAACCGCCGAGGGCGACCAGGTCGTCAAGGAGGTTCTGCACGCGGTCGTCGTAGCGGCCAATCTCGCCGCGGTCGCGGGCGAGGGCCCGCAGCCGCTCGTGGCGGCCGAGGACCAGTTCGGTGATGTCGCCGACGACGGGCGCCGCGAGGCGGTCCTGCTCGTCGAGGATGCGGATGGCCTCGGTGACGATCGACGCCTCATACGACTCGAGGCGAGCACCGCGCACCAGCGCGAGCAGGCCGAGCACGGTCGTCAGGCGGCGGCCGCGCATCTCGTCGAGTGCTTCACGGCGCTTGTTCTCGTCGGGGATCTTCTCGAGCTCACGCATCAGCGGGCCGAGGTCGAGGGGGTTCAGGTGGCCGCGTCCGCGGCCAATCCGGATGACCTGACCCTCCATCGCGGTGATCAGGTCGACGTAGTCCGGCTTGGTGTCGGACAGGACCATGGGGATGATGCCCCACGCCTCGAGCACGGTCACCATGCGCCGCACGATCGTTGACTTCCCCAGACCGGGTCGGCCGAGGACGAAGCAGGACGGGTTCAGCACCAGGTTCGCGAGGAACCAGAAGATCGGATCGGCGCACACGACGCTGCCGTTGAGCAGGTGGCGGCCGAGCGGCGCCCCGATGACGGGGGAGCCGCTGCCGGCGATGAACGGCCACAGGCCGCACACCTGCACGGTGGTGCCCTGGTACTCCGGGTTCGGCTGCACGTAGTTGACGCGGCCGACGCCCTTGCCCGCCCAGCCACGGCGGCCGGGGCGCTTGGACGCCGTTGCGCGGCCCTCAGCGGCCGTCTGACGCAGGCGCGACACCCAGGTGCCGTCCTGGGTGCTGCGCGGCTGCAGGCGGGCCGCACGGTCCGCACGGCGCGCGAGGCTGCGCGCCTCACGCCGGGACAGGCGGAGCTCCACCTGTCCGGCTTCCTGGAACGTACGACGACTACGAGCGCCCATCAGATCAGCTCCCTTGCAGAGTCGGGGATCACGGAGTGCTCCGGGAGGACCACACCGAGGGGAAGGCCGGCCTGGAAGTACACGGCCTGGTTGCCGAGCGCTTCACGCACCCGGAGGCGTGCCTGGTTCGACAGCGACGGAATCGCCTTCTCGAGGCGGGGGAACTCCGACGCGTCCGCGCAGGACACCGTGACGATCAGCCCGAACCGGACCAGGCCGGCGCCGCGCGCCTCTTCCTCAGCCGCCTTCTTGGCGAAGGCGAGCTTCTGCGCCTGGCGGGCGGTGGTGCGCTGACGCTGCGATCCAGCGAACGTCGCGTCGTTGACGGCGGACTCGACGACCGCCGTCGCCTCACCTGCCGGGATCGGCCGGTACAGCAGGGTGACGCGCTTGCGGAGCACGCCCTGCACGGGCTGCATGAGTGACTTGAGCGCGTTCGAGTAGAACTGCCCCCGGGGCCCCTCGAACATCGTCCAGGACTTCGACACCGCCCGGTCGTGCACGTAGCGGTCGAGGTGCGCGTCGGAAGCGTAGACGGGGCCCGCGTCCTCCCACGTGAGGCCGGTGCCGCCCTCCGCGCGGGCCTGCTCGACCTGGGAGGCCACCGTCGGGTCGTAGGCGGTGCGGGTGAAGTCGATGATGTCCTGAGCCGTGCACGCACGGATCGACGTGCCAGCACCAGTGTCGAACAGGGTCGACATGAGTGCCGGGAGGCGCGTGCCGATTTCATCGGCCATCGCCTCGAGGCCGCGGTCCGAGCCGTCCTTGTCCAGGGACTTGCCGGAGAACGTGATCGCGATGCGCGTCGTGATCGACGGCGAACCGGCGCGAATCTGCTCCGGGATCGCGTTCACGACCGAGCGGGAGAACTCGGACGCACCCTCGGCGATGTTGTTCTGCGTCATCCGGGTCAGGCGGAGCCCCGAGTCGGGTGCCGTCTCGACGGTCACCGATGCGGCGATGATGCCGTCATCGCGGCCGAGGCCGGCCATCCACGCACCCCAGTGCGCGACCATCGAGTTGACGCGGCTCTGGTCGACCAGGGCGTCACCGTCGGGGTGGCACTCGAGGACGACCGTGTAGTGCTTCGGTCCGCGGAGGCGGATCAGCCCGAACGGGGCGTCGTACGCGCCGGGGTGCTCGCTGAGCTCGCTCGGAGCCATCAGACCGGGCAGGCGGATCTTCCCGTCCGGCACCCGCCCGGCGGGGCCGGCGAGGTAGACGGCGTTCCCGGTGCGGACCTTCTGGCGCTGCGCGACCTTGAGGAAGCGACGCTCGTAGAAGTTCATGCCGTCCTTCGCCGAGCGGTGCGCCGCGAGCGCGATCGACACCACACCGACCAGGACGACGATGAGCGACTGCCAGTACCACTGCCGGACGAGCATCAGCACGACGACGAGGACGAACGGGACGCCGAGCAAGCTCAGGCCCATCGACAGGCCGAGGATGCCCGATCGGCCGGGCTTGATGATGTTGCCGTAGATGTCCGGCTGGGTGGTGCTCATCAGTTCTCCTTCGATGCGTCGTCGATACCGCCACCGGCCGAGCCGGATGCAGCGGAAAGGCCCTGCAGCACGTCGGCGACGTCGTCAGCGCGACGTCGGTCCGATCCGCCACCAGAGCTGCCCGAGCTGGATGAACCGCTCGAGCTCGCGGGTCCGGCGCCGGCGGCACCTGCAGCACCGGTGTCCGACCCGGCCGACCCGGCCGACCCCGATCCGTTCGAGCCCGATCCCGTCGACCCGGACCCGCCGTCGGCGGTCGACGCGGAACCGGAACCGGAGCCGCTGCCACCGCTACCGCTACCGGAGCCCGAGCCGGAGCCGGAGCCGCCAGCACTGCCCGTTCCACCCGACTGTGCAGCGGAGCCGGTCGAGGCGGTTCCCGCAGCAGCAGGGGCAGCGGACCCCGTGCTCGCCGCCGAGCCGGTCCCGGCCGCAGTCCCCGTGCTGGTCGCTGCCGTACCGGCGCCGCCGACAGCACCGGCACCGCCGGCTGCAGCCCCTGCGCCAAGCGTGACCACGGCTGCACCTGCAGCGACGCCAGCGGCCGCAGCGGCACCGCCGGAGAAGGCCATAGACGACCCGTTCGCGGCGACGGGCACCACGAACTTGATCAGTGCCGGCAGCGCGAGCGCAGCCATCAGCAGGGTCATCAGGCCCAGCGAGGTACCGAGCAGCGCGTTACCGGTGTCGTTCATGCCCGCGATCTTCGGAGGGCTCTTGAGCTGCAAGATCCCCAGGGCGAAGATCACCGCGGCCACGGGCTTGAACAGCAGGAACGCGATCAGGTAGCCGTTGGCCTTCTTCCACGCCTGGTTGCCCGTCTCCGTGCCGGAGGCCGCCGCGACGGGCGGCAGGAACACCATCAGGATCGTGAGCATGGCGGCGCGCACCAGCATGAAGAGCAGGTTTGCGATCGAGCCGAGGAACCCGAGGATCACCAGCAGGAACGCGGGACCGACGCCGGAGGCCATGATCGTTTCGACGCTCATGGCACTGGTGATGTCCATGGGAGCGCCGGTTGCCTTCTCGATGATCCACGGGGCGAACGCGTCGCCCGCCTTGATCATCGCTGCGATCCCGGTCGCGTAGCAGCCGGTCACGATGATGAGGTTGAACAGCATTTTCACGCCGGGCATGCCGCCCTTGAACTCCTGCTGCATCACCATCCGGATCAGCGCGACGAGAATCCCGATGATCGCGAACGCGTAGGTGTACCAGGCCAGGTTGTTGTTCAGCGTCGCGATCGCGTCGCTCTTCACGTCCGGCGAGGGGGCGTAGATCCAGAACGAGTTGACGACCTTGAGGACGTTGACGATGCCCTCCGCGATCGACTTCACGAAGTCTGCGATCTGCCCCTGAGCGAAGTCCTCCGCGGCATTTCCTAGGTTGCATACCGGGTCGAGCCAGGAGCAATCATCCTTGCTAGCCATTAGTCACCGTCCACTGAGTGAATGCGGAAGGAGTGTCGACCCTCGAGAACTCGAGATCCGAGGTGGCGAAATCGGCCTTCCAGTTGTTCGTCGATGAGTCCCAGATGAGCGCCACCTTCATCGCTCCCGTCACGCCGCCACCAGAGAGAGCGAGGCTCACCACCGCGGCGTCGTCCTGGGCTGACTGCAACTGGAAACCACTGATCTGGCCGACGTTCCCGGCCGACTGCGAGTGCTGTGCCGGGTTCTGCTCGCTGAGCCACTGGTCGCGGGCCTCGTTGTCCACACCTGCCGCCGTGGCGACGGACTCGTAGTCAGGCCCCGCAAGACCCCTGACGAAGTTCGCTGTCGCGAACAACGCGCCCGTAGGCGAGTGCGCGAAGCAGCCCCACTCGGAGCTCTTCGGGTTCGTCGTCGGTCCGTACTCCGACGATGTCGGGTACTGGAAGTACACGTCGGTCTTCCACTGCGCCTTCGGGCCGCTCGTCGGGATGCTCTGCGAACCATCCTCGAGCGAGCAGATGTCCGCGGCCGGGGCTGCGCTCTCGTCGTCGGTGTCCGGGGACGACGAAGCGGCGGGAGCGCCGGGGTTGCCCCCGGCGTTGTTCCCGCCGCCGTCGTTGCCTGCTCCGATGACACCGCTGAGAAGCAGACCCAGCACGACCGCGATCACCACGAGGAACCCTCCTGCGATGAACCACCAGCGGTTGAAGGGGCTGCGCTCGGTCGTGCTGTCGTTGCTCATGGTGCCTTCCGGATCAGTTGGTTAGACGAACACCTGCATGATGCCGCCGACGCCGCCGACGAGGATGCACGTGACGATGGCGAGGACCAGGCCCTTGAAGCTGTTGATCTCGCGACCCGTCCAGGACGCGAAGGCCAGCGTTCCCGCGGAGACGAGGAAGCCGGCGACGCCGACGATGATCGCGATCCACGAGAGCCAGTTCAGGACCGTGACGAAGCCATCGGTCCCCGGCGGCTGCTCCGGGGACGGGTTCGGGAGGACACCCGCGAGGTTGGTGGTGATCGTCAGAAGGCTCATTACTGTTCTCCGTTCGTGCTCGCGGCGAGCGATCGAATGTTGTCGATGATGCGACGCACGCGAGCGGGCGTCGTTTCGTATGACGGCCGTGAGAGCCGCCAAGTCTCGTTCCACCGGACGTGCCAGCCGTTCGGCACCATCTGGGCGACCCGCTTGACGGCCCGCTCCTGGTCCTTGACGAGCTTCGGCCCGTCGTCGACCATCACGATGCCGAGCAGCTGCCCGGAGTCCGGGAGGGCTCCCGCCGCCCACAGACGCGCGAGACGCGTCGCCGCGGCGACACCCTCGTAGTGCGTCCGCGCGACAGCCAGGACGGGCAACGTCGGCAGGGGCCGAGTCCACCCGGTGTAGAGCGGCCACTGCCGCTCCGTGTCCACTGCGGTCTTGCCGAGCAAGTGCGTGAACAGGGACGCGCCGGCGCCGCCGTGCAGTCCCATGACGCACACTGACGCCTCGCGGCTCGTCTCAACGACCGGCCATGGTGCGTCCTGTGAGACGTCAACGAACGGTGCCGCGGCTGGTGAGCTCGGCCCGTTCAGTGCCAGGGCGTCGCCCCACAGCGGATCGGGCTCGATCGTCTCGACATGCTGCGTCGTCGGGGCGTCCTGCGGAATCCACGGGTGCGCGCTGGCGGGCGTCTCGCTTTGCGATCTACGTGCCACGCTTCTAGCCTCCCCAGGTACATCGATTGGTGATGTGCCCTAATCATACTCCGATGTTGCCGGGCTAACAAGTGATGTCGTAGGATCACTCACCAGGGGTTCGCGCGACGCGCGAATCAGCGAGGCAACAGAGGGGACACGACCGGCATGAGCACACGTCGCGGAACACTGACTGCAGCCGCGGTCGGCATGCTGCTGATGGTCCCCGCCCTCAGTGCGTGCACGTCATCCCCTTCCCCCGAAGCCCCTAGCCCGTCGTCTATCACACCACGCCCGGGTGACAGGAGCACACCGAAGGTTCCAGACACCGCACCGCCGAGTGCTCGCCAGGACGCCGTGGACGCCGCTGAGAAGGCCATGCGCGTGTTCGTGCAGCGTGATCTCCCCTACGACCAGTGGTGGAAACAGCTCAGCCCATCGCTCACCCCGGACGGCGTCTACGCGTTCGAGTACACCGACCCGCGCAACGTCCCCGCGTCGAAGGTCACCGGCAACGGCCGAGTCTCCGCAGCACCGAGCGCGACGTCCATCACCGTCCTGGTGCCAACCGACATCGGCCAGTACCAGGTCACCCTCGACCGACGCGTTGAGGACGGCACGCCGCCCGGCCCGTGGCTCGTCGACAACATGACCCCTCCCGGAGCTGACTGATGAAGGGCGTGCTCGCCGCCGTCGGCGGGACCATCCTCCTGATCCCGCTCCTGATCGTCGTCCTGCTCGCAGGCGGCACCAACTGTGCCCCCGGTGTCGCCGGCAGCGACGTCGACAGCTCGAACATCGCCGGGTCCATCGCCGGCTACAGCGGCAAGCAGCTCGACAACGCCGCGGCGATCATGAACGCCGCCACCGCCCTCGGCCTCGACAGCAAGGCGCAGGTCATCGGCGTGATGACCGCCATGGGTGAGTCCTCGCTGCAGGTCCTCGACAAGGGCGACGCCGTCGGCCCCGACAGCCGCGGACTGTTCCAGCAGCGCGGCAACGGCGCGTGGGGGTCCTACGAGGACCGCATGAACCCGACGATCAGCGCCACGAACTTCTTCAAAGCGCTGATGAAGGTCCAGGGCTGGCAGGACCTCACCCCGACGATCGCCGCACACCGAGTGCAGGGCAACGCGGACCCGAACCACTACGCGAAGTACTACGACTCCGCGGTCAAGGTCGTCAGCGAGCTCTCCGGCAAGGACCTCAGCACCGTCGTCGGCGACACGTCCTCGAGCACCTGCAACGTCGGCCCGTCCGGCGACTACGCAGCCAACGGCACCGCACCCGGGAAATGGGGCGGCTACGACAACGGCAAGATCCCCGAGAACGAGCTCGCCCCGATCCCGTGGACCGCCAACCAGGCTTACCAGGGCACGATGTACCTCCGGCCCGACGCGGTGCAGTCGCTCACAGCGATGAACAACGCGTACAAGGAGGCCATCGGCCACGACCTCCCGATCAACGACGCGTACCGCGACTACGCCGGACAGGTCGCCGCCAAGCAGCAGTACGGCGGCCAGGCCGCCACCCCCGGGAAGTCCAACCACGGCTGGGCGCTGGCCGTCGACTTCGGCACCACCAGCCATGCCCGCATCGCCTACAACGACACGACCTACAACTGGCTCAAGGCCAACGCCGGCAAGTACGGGTGGGTGCACCCCGCCTGGGCTGAGCCCGGCGGCGTCGGCCCCCACGAAGCCTGGCACTGGGAGTACTACGGAGTGAGCAAATGACCGACGCGTTCGACCCGACGACCGTCCCCCCGTTCCCGGTGGTGACGCTCGACCTCCGCGATGACGACACCGTGGCCGTCGACGGCCAGCCCATCGACATCGGCCCCGACGAGTCCCCCCGTGACGCGGGGATCGCCGCGGTGGCCGCCCGTGCTCGAGCACAGCGGCTGCAGGCCGTCCGCGTCCGCGCGACCAGCCCCGACGGCACACACCTCATGGTCGTCACCGACGAGGGGCGGCCCTACGCCCTCGAGGACCCCACCGCCGCCACCGACGCCACCCGCCGCCGCTCCCAGAAGCGGACCGGCACGCTGATCCTCGCCGGCGCAGCCATCGTCGTCGTCGCGCTCGGCGGCGGCATCACCGCATTCGCGATCGGCAGCCAGCGCCCGGCGCCGGTCGCCACCGCCTCCCCCACCCCGCCGAACCAGGGCTCGCAGCTCCCCGTGCTCGCCCCACCCGGCTACTCGCAGACCGCAGCGTGGGCCGTGAAGGTCACCGAACAGACCGCCCCCGTCCTCATCGACGCCGACCGCATCGCGGCCGTCGACGACACCGGGAACCTCCGCATCATCAACACCCAGACCGGGCAGACCACCTGGCGCGGCACCGGCGCTCCCTCCGGTCGCGCCGGCGTCGCCTACACGCACGTCGAGAACCGCCCCGTGCTCGCCTCCGCGAGCTCGCAGTCGGTCACCCTCTGGCCGATCGACACCAAGGACCAGAAGAGGACCCCCGGCACCAGCGTCGACATCGGCGCTCGCGCCACCGTCTCCTACCTCGGCTCCGCACCACTCATCGACCTCGGGGACCAGACCGTCGCCCTGCTCACCAGCAAGGGCCTCGTGCGGAAGGACATCCCCGTCACGGCGACCCCCGTCCTCGCAACGCAGGACAGCGTCATCGCCGCGAACGGCGAGCACGTCTGGACCGTGCCGGCGTCCGGCAAGACGCAGGAGGTCAAGATGGCGAAGCCGAAGGGCGCTACCGGGCAGCCCGAACTCATCAGCGCCGCCAGCGACACAACCCTCATCGTCCTCTGGCCCACCAGCGACCAGTCGACCAACGTGGCAGCGCTCGTCGACGTCGACAGCGGCTCCACGATCGCCACCGCACGCGTCGACGCCCGCTCCGCCGACAAGCGGGACGCTCCCGTGCAGTCCGCCACGTCGAAGACGCTCGCCCTCGGCTCGCTGTTCGTCGACTACGGCAAGAACCCCGCCATCGTCCAGGTCGAGGGCTTCTCCCCGACCGTCGTCGACGAGGACACCGTCTACGGCCTCGAGGACAACGCCCCCGTCGCCGCCACCCGCGACGGCAGTCGCTTCACCACCGAGAAGTTCTCCGACGTCGACACCGACGACCGAACGACCCCATCCGCCGTCACCGGCGGGCAGGCGTTCATCGTCGCTCAGAAGGTCGAGAACACCTACCTGTACGCGCTCCCGCGCAGCACGGAGTCCTCCCGATGATCCACGTGACCCTCAACCCCAACGGCACCGGCACGGTCAGCCTCCCCGGCCGGTCCGTCGCGATCGAAGCGACGAACCTCCGCGACGCCCGGGAACGCGCGATCCGCGTCCTCACCGAGCACGCCGCCTCGAGCAGCATGAGCATCGACGTCGTCGCGCTCGACGCCGGCGAGACGGTCATGCTGACCGTCACGACCGACGGCCGCGTCTCCGTGAACACGACCGTCAACAACGGCCTGTACCGCAACAGCACCGGCGACGTGATGCCGCTGGAAGCAGGCGACGCCGCCGCGTTCGCCGCCGACGCCCCAGCGAGCAGCGCCCCGGCAGGCCCACCGACCGTAGTCCCCACGGACACCACCACGGCGGTGCCGACCGCCGCAGCGCCGGTGCCAGCGGACACCACCACAGCGGTGCCGCCGCAGTCCCAGGCATCCGTTCCCACGCTGCAGCCGCACATCGACCCGACGCCGCACGGCGACGACTCGGAAGCAGGATCGGTCGGCGAGCTGGCGGCCGGCCTCGAGGCGACCATCGTGCGCGGCGCCACCCCGCCGGAGCGGCCCAAGGCCGAGCTGACGTTCTCGACCGGCGACTTCGCCAAGATCACCGGCACCGCCCTCATCGGGCGCCACCCCCGCATCGGCGACAACGAGCAGGTCGACCAGGTCGTCATGATCGAGGACGACACCCGATCGCTGTCCCGCACCCACTGCCTCGTGTCCTGGCAGGACGGGGTGTTCTGGATTCTCGACCGCAACTCCGGCAACGGCACGAGCGTCGAGCGTGACGGCACCACGGTGTCGCTGGACCCCAGCACCGCGCACATCCTCAATGATGGAGACAAGGTGCTGATCGGCGACCACTCGTTCACCGTCGCGCTCACGGGGGCGGTGAACGCACGTGACTGACCCCATCACTGAGCGCATCGACTCGCTACCCTCGCTCGCACACCCGACGGATGACCCCCGACACACGAAGGCCACCCGCCCCCGCGTGATCCGCCGGCACTCCAAGAAGGCGCTCTCCTTGACTGACCCCACCGACCTGACCCCGTCGCTCGACGCGCTCGCGTCGCTCGCGAAGCTCCCGGCCGCGAAGATCGTCCGGTACCTCGTCGATCACCCCGACAGCTTCTACGGGCAGATCCAGGAAGCCACCGAGATCCCCACCGCCTCCGTCACCCGGTACCTGCAGGACCTCGAGGCCAACGGCATCATCGCCGGCGACCTTCCCCTCGACGCCCGCCGCGGCCGCAGCGTCCGGTACACCGTCCGCGCCGACTACATCACCGCCACCCTCGAGCGCATCCGCACGGAGCTGCTCGAGGGACGGGGGTAGACGATGCAGTCTGGCGACACGCGGCGCGGCGCTACCGTTAACGCTGCATATAGTCCTAGCTTGGTGCGCATGGCTGCACGACGACGACCGCGCGGAACGATGGTCGACCCGGTGACTCCGGGCTGGCGCATTGAGCGCGCAGCGAAGGATCGAGTCGAGGCGTGGGCGCGTAACGCCGGCGTCAGCGCCGCCGTCATGGTGGAGCTCCTGACCGAACACGTCGAGGTCACGGACCAGGGCATCCCAGTGTGGATGCCTGAGCAGGACCGTCGAGAGGAACTGCCGATCACCGCCTAAACGACAGAACCCCCGCCGAAGCGGGGGTCCAGGGCCAGAAGCCCCAAGTCATATGTCTCACTGCCTGTCTAGTCGCCAAACGGGTCAGGTTGTGAGGGTCCCGATGAAGAAGCCCGGTTGGAGCCGGGAGCCTTCGTCGTACTCATAAGCGCGTGCCTAGGAGGTGCCGCCATCGTAACCCATACCCCTGCCCGTGGAACAGACACGCCTCCCAGCGTGTCCGGTACCGGTACCGCTGCAGCGTGGTCGCTGACACGCGACCTCGCTCCGCGCCGCTACGTGAACACGATGCGGCCCGAGGCAGACGGCGTGATCCGGTCGAACCGGTATCCGTCGAAGTTCCCGATCGTCGGGCATCGGCCGCCGTCGACGCCGTGGACGATCGACCTCACGGACGAGCGCGGCCGGTTCCGGTTCGCCGCGTTCGACCTCGACGCGAAGCGGCCCGAGGACCACCCCCAGGCCGACGAGGACCTGGGCGTCCTCGTCCGCATCCTCCGCGCCGCCGACGTCCCGCACGTCGTCTGCAAGTCCAGCCCCACCGGCGGTTGGCACGTGTGGGTGCCGCTCGTCGGCGTCGAGCTGCCCGTCATGCAGCAGCTCGCCGCGGCCGCGCACCCGGTCCTGCCGTCCCTCGACTTCGGCCTGCTCTGCAACGCCCGCACCGGCGCCGTCCGGCCGCCTGGCACCCCTCACGCCCGCGGGGGCGCGTCCGAGGTGTCCGAGGGCGACGTCGACGTGCTCCGCACTCCCATCGTGACTGCCGGCGACCTGCTCCGCGTCACCGCCGCGCTCCGCGAGCTCCGGCCCACGATCGATCCCGCCGACCAGGCCCCGACCGGTCCCGTCGACGCCCGCCACACCGTGCACCGCACGCTGCCGGCATGGGGCGCGCAGCACATGGCCACCGTCGCCGGCGGCCGCGACCCGTCCCGCACCGGGTACCTCTGCCTGCTCGCAGCCGCCGTCGCCGGCTGGACGCTCGCCGACGTCGAGCACGCCGCTCGCACCGCTCCCGGCATGGAGCACTACCGCACCCGCAACAACCCCCAGGGCGGCCGGGAACCCCGCCGCCCCAACGAGGCCGCCGCCCGCCTAACGCGTCAGTGGGCGAAGGCCCAAGACCGGGCCGTCTCGTACCGCTACGCCCCGCAGGAGCGCGCTGAGCGCGACCTGACGGAACTCCGCGGCATCGTGGCCGTCACCGAAGCCATGCTCGACGCGTTCCGCGTCTCCCCCGGCCGCTGGACCCGCACCGAGGCCGACCTACACGACAGCACCGTGCTCACCGCCCTCGCATGGCTCTCGCTCCGCTCCGGCCAGCGCGACGTCGCCGCAGCGCTCCGCTCACTCGCCGAACTCACGGGCATCCCCTCCACCACCGTTGACCGGTCCCTCCGCCGCCTCCGCGACGCCGGATGGATCATCCGCCGCCGCTCCGCAGACGGCCCCAACGCGGCCGTCTGGCGACTGTCGGACAAGTTCTCCACACCTGCCGAACACGTCGGGCCACATCAAGATGTGACCGCCCGCCCCCCGGCCGAACTCTTCGACGTTCGCGCCGCGTTGCTCGACGACCTCGACGACCGTGTAGCTGCAGGACGTCACGACGTGTTCACCCGCGCAGGACTCGGACCCACCGCCCGCCGCGTCTACGAGTCCCTGACCACCGACGAGGACACCCCGCAGAACGTCGCTGACCGCTCCGGCCTGCCGCTCGGCCGCGCACGCGCCGCCCTCGCACGCCTCCGCCGCCACGCTCTCGCCGTCACCACCCCGCAGGGCTGGCGACGCCGCGCACACGACCTCCGCCGGCGCGCCGCCCGCCTGCTCGGCGTCGACGGGGCCCTCGCCCGCCGCGCTCAGCAGTACGCGTGGGAACGCGAGCAGTGGGCCTGGTGGAACGCCGACACCAGCTACCGTGCCGGACGCACCGCCAAGCAGCGCACCCGACCCGGCCCCACCCAGCCCGTCATGTTCCGCTCTGAGGACGATCGCGGCGACGACAACGCCTGGCCGGCCTACCCCCGCAACGGCGTCGGGTGGGCCGACCACGCGACCGCCATGCGGTTCGTCCGTCGAGGGGTGCTGCAGGATCTCCGCGACGTCGAGCTAGCCGCCTGAACACCGCCCAGCCCGGGCCGAGTCCCGACGGGCACCGCGCCCTTCCGCAGGCGGAAGCTCACGGCATCAGACGATCAGGCGAACCGCCGTCACTTGTCCGTGCGGTACCCGGTGAGCTGCCAGCCGTCCGGTACCTGAGCATCCAGCGCCGCTCGAGCAGCTTCGTACGACTCACCCTCCGCCTCGAGCTCACGCGTCTCCGTGGAACGGATCGTCGCCTTCACCTTCACAGCCATACGACCATCGTCCCGCGACCCACCGACCCGTGCCTCCCCCGATGGCAAGGGGAAGCGCAGCGACCCGCGTGCAGCCCCGTCAGGACACGGCTACGACTGATCCCGGTCCGCTCGCTCTGCACCGTGGCGCCACGCTGCAGCCACGTTGTTGAAGTCCGCGCCCCGTCGGCCGATCACGTCGCGGCCGCGATCGTCACCGAGTCCGAACCGGATCGCCTCGAGCGAGCCGTCCTCGTTGCGGAACCGCCGAACCACCCGATCGACCTCCGACTTCGACATGCCGAGCTCCGTGGCGATCGCGCGCACCGACAGCGACGGGTCGCGCTCGAGCAAGGACCACACCGCCTGCGACATCACCACCCGTGCCGTCGACCACGCGACCTCCGCCTCCTGCACCGCGGCGGTCACCGCGTGCCGCAGCGTTTGGACGTTGACGCCGCGGGCGTACGAGGCATCGAACACCGCATCGCCATCGACCGGCAGCCGGGCAGGCTCATTCTGGTGTCCCATGCTGGGACACTATCCGACTGTCCCAGCTTGGGACAGCATGTCGGTGACGTCCGCGATCATCGACCCCATGGCCGAGCACCAGTGGACTCCCCCGGAGCATCCCGATGCCCCCGAGGACCAGCCCATCGGCGTCGACGCCGACGAGAGCGCTACCGCGATCGACCCGCACACCGCCCCCGTGACCGTCCGCGTCACGTTCTCCCGCACGGGCCCGCAACGCGTCCCCGGCTTCGTCGAGCGCGCCGCGGCGGACCGCGTCTACGCGCAGTTCGTGCACATGGGCTTCATCCACCACGCGTGGATCATGCGCGACCAGGTCACCCACCGGCAGCTCAAGCCCCGCCGCGCGGACTAATGGGCCGCCGACGCAGCAACCGATGGTCGCCGCCCCGGGCGGTGTCCCTCCCCGAGGACGCCCGCGGCGGCCCTCCCGTCGAGGTGCAGCCACGCCGGCCCGTTCGGGCCTGGCTGCACACCGTCGACGACAAGGAGCTCCGCGTCGACGCGCACGCCCTCTGGGCCACCCCCGACGCCGTCCTCGTCGAGTGGGGCTTCGGCCAAGCCGCCGAGTCCGCCTGGGTGTGGAGATCCGCCGTCAAGCACCGAGCCGAGCTCGAGCACCCCTGACGGGGTGTGACGGAGCGCTGACGCGCACTGTCCGCCCGCAAGCGGGCGCTGTTTTGTGCATTCCTGCATCCGATCCTGCCAACGCTCCACCCTCCACGCCACGCGGGCGCTCACGCGCCGGCCGTCGACGAACAATCTCGGACGCGGTCGCAAGCTCCCTCACATCGCCCGAGATTCTTCGCCTCCGACCGGTCCCCCGCTTAGGCCCTCCGGCCTCCGCGCCGGCCGTTCACTCCATGCAGGAAGGCACAAAAAAACGGTCAGCAGTGAAGGAGAGAGCACATGACCACCACCCAGCACACCGGAACGATCACCACGCTTCTATTCAGCGAGGCCCACAGCCCGAACGACGGGATCAGCCGCGACGCGGACACCGTCACCGTCGTACACGAGAACGGACCCCACACCGGCGACGAGGGCACCCCCGCCGTCCGCCTGGTCACCCGTCCGAACACCCTCCCCGCCGTCACGCTCCGGCACTTCGAGCCCGTCGAGCCGTGCCCCGCGGACCGCGTCGGCTACATGGCATCCGGCGCGTGGGTCGTCGTCGGTGTCGACCTCGCCCGCGCCCTCGGCATCGACCCCGCCGCGTACCCGCTACACGACCGGTCCGAGACGGTCGCCCAGTACGCCGCGAACAGCAACTAACCCACAGACCTAATAGAAGCATTAGAGGTAAAAGAAGTGTTGACGATCACCCACACCCACGAAGCCGGAACCCTCATCGACGGCACCAGCAAGGGCGACGGAACCGCTGACGTCCTCAAGCGCACCGGATGGCGCTGGGGCCGCAGCATCGCCGCCTGGTACGTCCCGAACAGCCGCGACCACCTGCCGAACGGGTACAAGATCAACCGCACCGTGCAGGCCCTCCGAGACGCCGGGTTCGAGGTTGAAACCGATGTGAGCATGGACCACCGCCCCACGGCCGAGGTCGAGGCGGACAAGATCGCCCGCCAGGCGGACCGCGTCGACGCGCTCGACGCCAAGGCCGACCGGAAGGCCGCGGCCGACGCCGCGGCCTGGGAACGGGTCGAGGGTGCCATGGCCCGCCTGCCCGAGGGCGGCGAGCCGATCCACGTCGGGCACCATTCCGAGGGCCGCCACCGCAACGCGATCAAGAAGGCCGACACCGCCATGCGCCGGTCGGTCGAGGCCACCCGCGACGCCGAGCACGCCCGCGGGAAGGCCGAAGCGGCCAGCCACACGACCGACCGCCGCTACCGGCCCGTGACCGTCGCCAACCGCATCGAGACACTGGGCGCAGAGATCCGGAAGTTGGAACGCCGGATCACCGAGGACCGCTACGACTCCGAGCGCGGCTACGTCGCCCCCACCGCCGAGCAGGTCGAGCGCAGCCGTGGCCGACTCACCCCGTACATCGAGGAGAAGCGCGACCAGGTGGCCTATTGGGAAGGCGTCAGGGCCGCACAGATCGAGTCCGGCACCGCCACCGGCTACAGCCGCGAGACGGTCAAGAAGGGCGACCGGGTGAAGGTCCGCGGCCACTGGTACGCCGTCGTCCGGGTCAACGCCAAGACGGTCAGCGTCCAGACCGAATACTCCTGGACCGACACCGTCCCGTACGCCGAGGTTCAGGACCTCAAGCGTCCCGAGTAGGACCCGCCGCCCCGGCCCGCACCAGCGGGCCGGGGCCACCGGCGCCACCAGCGCCGGCGAGGGGGCAGGCCCCCTCGCGCTCCCCCGTCAGTCCGCCGTCGACGGATGCAGACGCCGCACCCCGGCGTGCATCTGCTCGAGCGTGATGTCGCCCGCGACCCACTGGTCCTGCAGCTCGTGCGTCGCATCGGACGCGCGACCGCCCTCGAGGGCGGTCGACGTCCGAGCCTCGTCGACAACCTGCTGCCGTCGCGCGTGCTCGGCCTCGTCGAGCCGAGACGCACGCTCGCTGCGCCGGATCGGAACCCCGTACTTCGCCTCGAGCTGCGCGGCCGCCTCGTCATACGTCAGCGAGCCGTCGAGGATGCCGCGGGCCCGCGCCAGCGCCTCTGCATCCGGGAAGTGTCCCGCGAGCTGCTGGCTCTTCTCGATCATCGCCATGGTTTGCTCAACCTGGTCGTCGCTCAGCACACGCCGACTCTCGCCCATCAGACCACCCCCGGAAACCCAGCGAGCGTAGCTCGCACCACCGACACGGAGGTCGGCGGAAGGAGCCGGCAGAGCCGGCCGCATCTTGCCCGTGGTCTTTGACCTGTCCGGCTTTGCGATCATGCCAACGCTCCACCCTCCACGCAACGCGGGCGCCCATGGCGCCGGCCGTCGGGAAACAATCTCGGACGCGGTCGCAAGCTCCCTCACATCGCCCGAGATTCTTCCCCGCCAACCGGTCCCCCGCTTATGCATTCCAGGCTCCGCGCCGGCCTTTCTCTTCATGCCGGAAGGCAAAGAAAAACGTTGGTGACCCGTGAAGGAGAGAGCACATGACCGACACCATCGAACCGCAGACTCCCGCACCCGAGAACGCCGCGGTGCCCGTCCTCGCGCAGGTGCGGGCGCTGATCGACAGCCACCCCGACCTCGCGTTGACCATCCGCGAGACGATCACCGAGTACGTCCGCGACGCCGACTACCCGGGCCTCGTTCCGGTGCAGATCACCGACGACGGCGAGACGTACGCCGGGGTCCGCTGCCCCTGGTGCGGCACCGACGTCGAGAACGCCGAAGCGCTTGCAGCGCTCGACGAAGGCGACCGGACCACCGAGACCGGCGCTGAGTGGTTCGACCACGACCACCGTCGCGTCGAGTTCGACTACAGCAGCCACGCCGATTACCACGGCCTCTGCTACGTCTGCACCGCCTGCGACCGACCCGTCAGCCTCCCTGCTGGCTGGACCGAATAGTACTGATAGAGGGATTAGAACCGTGCACATCATCTACGAGCGCAACGCCACCTGGACCCCCGAGTACATCGACCCGGCCGAGCCGAAGCGGGATATGCCCCGCGGCGCAGCCACCGACCCCCGCGTCCCCGTGTGCGGCGAGCAGACCTGGGGCACCGACGGCTCCGAGTTCCGCTGCACCCGTGCCCCCGGCCATCCCGGCGACTTCCACCAGGCCGTCTACGACCGCTACCGCTACGACGGCCCCGTGGGACACGTCGGCCTCGTGTGGGAGGACGCGTGGAACGGTGCAGGCGGCCCCACCGCCGAGGACCCCGCCGTGACGCTGACGATCACCGTCACCGCACCCCGGCACCTGCTGGACAGCATCACGGCCGAGCAGCACGCCACCGCGATCCGCGAGCTGTTCTGGGAAGACGACCACGACCACATCACCATCACGACCAAGCGCTAATAGTTCTGTTAGTGGCATAAGGAGAGAGCAACCATGACGACGACCTACAGCCGCCCGGACACCATCGCCGGGAACGCCATCGACCCCGCCGCCCCCGACGCGGACCTCGACCCCGCCGGAGCCCTCTGCGGTGCCGCCGACGGTCAGTGGACGTGCACGCGCCGCCCCCATCACACCGAGGACCACCGTGCCGCGTACGACGTCGGCGGCGACGGCCCCACTGGTGCGGTCGCCTACGCGTGGACCAGCACCGCCGAGGACCGGCACAGTCCGGTCCTCCCGGTGGCCCTGGCGCTGGCGCGATTCGCCGACGCGTTCCAACACGCAGACACCGCCTACGAGGTCGGTCCTGCCCTCGCGTGCGCCGAGGTTGACGCCCTTGCCGACCTGCTCCGTGCCGACGGTCACGGGGACACCGCCGACATGTGGCTCCACGCCCACGCCGCCACCGACGACGAAGGCGACGCGCACGACCCCGCCACCGGGCGGCGGAAGGACTAGCCGCCACCGCGGCCGCCGCAGCCAGCGGCGGCCGCGAGGGGGCACGCCCCCTCGCACTCCCCCAGCTCGAGGATCGGAGATCCCAGGCGCTCCCGCGCCGGCGCCCTCCGACGGAGCTCCGGGCGATCGAGCCCGCACAGCGGGCCGTGTTCCCTGAACGGAGCCGGCAGAGCCGGCCGCACCCCTTGTCGTGGTCTTTGACCTGTCCGGCTTTGCGATCATGCCAACGCTCCACCCTCCACGCAACGCGGGCGCCACGGCGCCGGCCGCTGTCAAAGATTCTCGGACGCGGTCGCAAGCTCCCTTATTCCGCCCGAGATTCTTTGCCCTCGACCGGTTCCCCGCTTATGCGTTCCGTGCTCCGCGCCGGCCTTTCTCTTCATGCCGGAAGGCAAAGAAAAACGGTTGATCCAGAAGGAGAGAGCAAGTGACAACCACCACGAACACCCAGCCCACCATCGAGGACACGTTCGAGATGCTGGACCCCAACACCGTCGTCGTCGAATCGAACGTCCGGACCGAGGACAAGACGTTCCTGACCGCCGAGTTCGTCGACAGCATCCGCGCAGAAGGCGTCCTGACGCCCGTGCTGTGCCGCCGCGCCGAGGACGGCACCGTGTACGTCCGAGCCGGACAGCGCCGCACACTCGCAGCCCGCGAGGCAGGCGTCATGCTCCCTGCCCGGATCGTCACCGCGGACGAGAGCACCGCAGACCGCATCGTGCAGCAGATCATCGAGAACGACCAGCGGGAAGCGCTGACCAACGCCGACCGTGCCGCCGCGTGGCAGCAGTTGGCCCTCGACGGTATGACGCCGACGAAGATCGCCAAGCGCACCGGCCGGAAGGCCAGCGAGGTCAAGGCCGGTCTGCAGGTCGCCGAGAGCACCGTCGCCGTGGACACCATCACCCGCCACGACATCACCCTCGACCAGGCAGCCATCCTCATCGAGTTCGAGGACGACGCGGACCTGCACGCGACCCTGGTCGAGGCAGCCGAGTTCGACCCGGACCAGTTCGACCACGAAGTGCAGCGAGCACGCGACGAGCGCACCGAGCGCGCACAGATCGCCGCACTCGAAGCCGAGTGGGCGGCGAAGGGCTACACGGTCATCACCGAGTCGGTCTACTCCGGTTCCGAGTGGTACCGGGCCGCGTCACTCCGCAAGGACGGCGAGCGGGTCGACCCGGAGGCACCGCTGCCCGAGAGCATCGGCGCAGACCGCGGCGTCCGGGTGGAGAAGTACTTCTACCAGGACGAGCCGTCCGTGACGCTCTACGTCCGCAACGAGACCGAGCACGGCTACGAACCGCGCCCCGTCTACCAGCAGCCCACGACGCAGTCCGGGCCGATGAACGACGAGCAGAAGGCCGAGCGGAAGCGCCTGGTCGCCAACAACAAGGCATGGGCCAGCGCCGAGACGGTCCGCCGCGAGTGGATCGCCAAGTTCCTCACCCGCAAGACGCTCCCGAAGGACGCCACCGCGTTCATCGCCACCGCCGTCACCGAGTACCGCACCAGCGTCGCGGACCACATGGGACGCGGCAACAGCCTCGCGGCGACGCTGCTGGGCGTCGAGGCAGAGGGCGCGCGTGACGCCGTCAGCGCCTACCTCGACAGCCACCCGGCCCGTGCCGCCTACGTCACCCTCGCAGTCGTCCTCGGCGGCGTCGATGGCTCCACCAGTAAGGAGACATGGCGCTACGAAGCCGAGCGGAAGCGGTTCGCCGGGTACTTCACCCAGTTGCAGACCTGGGGATACGTCCTCTCCGAGGTCGAGCGCATCGTGATCGACGGCCTGCCCGACCTCGACGCCGACCAGCCGGAGAACGCACCCGACACCGAAGGTGACGAGAACGCCGACGACGTGGCCCCCGAAGAAGGGGGCACCGAGTAGCGTTCACCCCAGCATCCGGGTCGCTTCTCCCCCCAGGAGCGGCCCGGATCACCGCCTCCGGCTCGCATCCCCCCATGCAGCCGGAGGTAGCCCCCAAGAAGGTCCCGGCCGCTCATCCCCCCTCGAGCGGCCGGGGCCGCTTGGCTCGGCACGGAGGCCGAGCCCTTGGAGCCGGCACGGAGGCCGGCACCCCTCCCCCATGCGGAGCCGCCCTCCCGGGCGGCCAGCTCCCAACGGGCAATGCCCGTGTTTGTTCCCTCCTGGTCACTCATCGTCGCCGGGCACTCGCTCCGCGCAAGCGGCAAGCCGCCGTCTCCGCCGAGACTTCCGGCACGCGGTCGCAAGCTCCCTCACATCGCGCCGAAACTCTCTCCCCCGCCGCCCTTCGGGTTGCACTCCGGTCGCTTCCCGGCTTTGGACTCGATTACCAGGAGGGAACAAAAAACGTTCGGTGGGGCAAGAGCCGGAACAGCCACCAGGACAGAACGCCACTAATACCGGCATTAGGAGAGAGAACGCATGTCCAACACCACCCTCGAGAAGATCCTCCGCGACGAGATGGTCCGCTACCTCGTGACGAAGGCGATGTTCTGCCCGATCACCGGCCAGGTCCTCGACGAGCGCACCTGCGTCGTGCTCAACGACATCGACGGCGACCCGCTCATGGTCCTGTCCCCGGACGGCTGGACCCGGATCGCTGCGAAGGTCGAGAACCAGGCGCGACTGCTCGAGAAGGGCGTCACGGTCGACCTGAACACCATCCTGCCCCGCAGGAACTAATACCCCTATTAGAGGTGGGGCGGCGCGAGCCGCCCCACCGGGAAGGCTCTCCCGTGTTCTGGAACCTCGACAAGAAGAAGCGCAACACCCGCACCCGTCAGCTCGAGCAGGGTGCGCTCATCGACACCGGTGGCCGTGCCGCCGCCGCAGGGTTCACCTGCCCCGTCGACCTCACCCGACAGGCATGGGCCGACGCCGTGCAGTGGGACGGGGACCCGCGCGTGCAGGACCAGGACGCTCGGCTCATGGCCGTGATGGAGACAGCGTTCATCCGGGCACTGCAGGCCGATCCCCGAGACACCTGCATCCCGTTCGCCGTGTACCGGGTGCCGAACACCCCGCAGGTGTCCGGAGCCGAACGCATCGCGCTCAGCCTCACGATGGGCCGCGGCGACGCGGGCGAAGCCATCGCCACCATTCGAGCACTGACCGACTACTAATAGAGGCATTGGAGGGACGGGGGAACCATGACCAGCGTGACGATCTACACCAAGCCGGACTGCTTCAAGTGCGACCGCACGAAGAAGTTCCTGAGCCAAAAGGGCGTGCCGTACCGGGAAGTCGACGTGACCACCAACGACGCCGCCCTCGACTACGTCACCCAGGAGCTCGGCTACTCCGAAGCGCCGATCGTCGTCGTCGACGACGAACCCGAGAACCACTGGTCCGGCCTCCGGCCCGACCTGATCCTCGCCCTCCACACTTGACCCCGGGCCATCGGTCCAGTACTATTAGTACTATTAGAACCACGAACGGAAGGAGCGGGGCATCATGGCTCGCATTCACATCAAGCGCCTGGCAGAACTCAAGGCGGGGGATCAACTGATCGCCGTCGACGGGCAGAAGCGGCACACGCCACTCACAGTGCAGGACCCCCTCGGCTACATCGGGGCCGGCGACGTGCAGGGCGTGCGGTTCGTCCCGCCCGCAGGCTCCGAGCTCGACTGGGTGTTCTACCCGGGACAGATGGATGGACAGGACATGGAGGTCGAGCGCCCCGAGTAGGACTGACCCCAATCCCCCTAATGCTTCTATTAGGGGGATTGGGGAGAAGGGATCAACCATGACCGCCGAACGACCCCGACGCACCGTGCGAGTGTCACTCGACATCCCCGGCGACCTCTGGTGGCTCATCGCTGGCGATGCCGACGCACTCGACACCAGCGTCGCCGCCCTCATCGTCGAACACGAGCGGCGGCGCTACGCGCCGGCCCCGGAGGCCGAGCCCGACGACGGGGACCATCCACGCGGCCCCATGCGCGCCCGCGTCCTCGCCAAACGAGCCGAAGGGCTCGCGCCACAGCAGATCGCCACGGCGCTCGGCTGCTCTGTCCGCAACGTCCGCTACCACCTACGCGAAGCCGACCGGGCCAGACCGGGTGACTAGACCCCTATTAGTTCTACTAGTACCATTATCCCTAATGGAGGTACACACGTGACCGTCAAGAAGATCACCACCGCCGCCCAGAAGGGCGGCGTCGGCAAGACCACGACCGGGCTCAACCTCGCCCGCGCCGCGGTCGTGCAGGGCCTCCGCGTCCTCGTCGTCGACGCCGACCCGCAGGGCAACATCAGCTCGGTCGCTGCCCGCGAGCGGGCAACGACCGAGGACCTGGACCTCGCTGACGTCATCGCCCCCGGTAGCGACGTCACCATGGCCGAGGCAATCCGCCCCGGCGTCTGGGATGGCCTCGACGTCGTCGCCGGCAGCCGCAAAATCTCCATTGTCCGCGACCAGCTCACCGGCATGGTCGCCGGCCGCGAACACCGCCTCCGCGAAGCGCTGGCGACGGTGGAGGACGACTACGACCTCATCCTCATCGACGTCGGCCCGAACCTCGACCTCATCACCATCAACGCGCTCACCGCCTCCGAACGGGTCCTCATCGTCACGGAGCCCGGCCTGTTCGCCGCTGACGGCATCGCCGAGCTGCAGAACACCGTCCGCTCGGTCCAGCAGTACTTCAACCCCGCCCTGCAGATCGCAGGCGTGCTCGTGAACCGCGTGCAGGGCACGACCTCGCACGACCAGTTCTGGATCGACGAGTTCTCCCAGAGCCTCGACAACGTGCTGCAGCCGGCGATCCCGCAGCACACGTGGATCAAGGACGCCCAGGAAGTCCCGAAGGGCCTCGACGAGTGGGGGACCCGCAAGGCCCGCGCCGTCGCCGACATCTACGCCACCCACCTCGACACCATCCGCAGGAGCTGACCATGGCGACCAACAAGCCAGAACGACGCCGGAGCACCCTCGGCGCGGCCCAGCCGTACGCGCCCACCACCCCGGCGGCCGAACCCGCCGCTGTCGCGGCGCAGACGCCCGCCTCGCCGCCCCAGGCGGCACCGGTGGCCGATGACGTCACCGCAGCGCCGTCGACGCCCTCACGGGCGCCGAAGGCCGGGAAGAAGCCAAAGGTGTCCTTCTACCAGGACCCCGAGGACACCGCCCGTGCTCGAGCGGCCATGGTCCACACCCAGGGCCTCGAGGGCAGCCGCTCATGGAGCGAGTTCGTCGACCGTGCACTCATGCGGGAGGCCGAACGCCTCGAGAAGCGCTACAACGGCGGACAGCCGTGGCCGCCCGTTGAGGCCGGCGAGATCCCGCGCGGCCGTCCCATGGGGTCCTGACCATGGCGACCCGCACCCACTGGCTCTACACCGACCCTCAGCCCACCAGGGCCGCCGCGGCGATCCAGCTCGAAGCGCAGATCCAGAGCGCTCAGTGGTCAGAGGAAGAGCTGCACCAGCTCGCCGGCGTCGAGGTCATCACCGAGGACATCGACGGCACGACCCACTACCGCTACACGGGATTCGCGCTGTTCCGCACCCCCTAGGCCCGCAGCCACGGAGGGCCGCGGACGAGCCGACGCCGCAAGGCGGCGACCCCAGTTGATCAGCGCTTCTTGCACCTTTCCGGCTGGGCGATCATAGGTCGCTCCACGACTCCGGCAGGGCTTTCGCGGCATATCCTCCCTCGCTCCGCTCAGTCCGGTATTCCACGGACCCTGCACTCCATCGCTCCCGCTCCCAATCGATCCCTGTGCCGGAAGGGCAAGAAAAACGATCGGTGAACCAGGAGAGGACCAACACCATGAGCAGCATCACCGTCTACAGCAAGACCGCCTGCGTCCAGTGCAACGCGACGTACCGAGCGCTCGACAGCAAGGGCATCAGCTACACCGTGGTCGACCTCGAGCAGCACCCAGAGGCCGTCGACGAGCTCAAGGCCCGTGGGCTCATGCAGGCACCCGTCGTCATCACCGACACCGACGCATGGGCCGGGTTCCGACCCGACAAGATCGCCGCCCTCGCTGCCTAACCACCCCAATCACTCATAACCGAAGGGACCCGAGGACATGACCGACCCGTTCGAGGGCCCAGCCGACTACGACGAGCTGCACGCACCACCGGCCGACGGTCCCGCATCCGAGATCCCGATGGCGGAGTTCACCGAACGGGAGTGGGCGATCTTCCGGCAGGGACAGCGCTGGGGCTGGGAGTCCCGGCAGTCCGAGCTCGACGCGATGACCAACGCCTTCACGATGGCCGACTACGACGCCGACCGGTACTACCGCGCCGCGTTCGACCACGACAACCACGACTGCGCCATCCACGAGAACCGCGGCCCGTACAAGGGCGCCGCGACGCGGCTCCTGCAGTGGCACGAGCCCGACGACGAATGGTGATGACGCGGACAAGATCGTTGACTTCCAACACCCGCAACGGTACTATTAGTACTAATAGAGGTGTTGGGGGAGCTGCCCGCCGGGCGGCTCAACACCACTAGGGGGCGCCAGCCCTCCCTTCCGAAGGAGAGACACCATGGCAACTCGCACCATCATCGGGAACCTCGCAGAGGACCCCACCAAGGCCCAGGCCGGGCAGGCCACCGTCGCCCGCCTCATCGTCCTCGAGAACACCGGCCGCTACGTCCGCGGCGAGTTCCAGAAGGACGCCACCCCCACCCGCCACAACGTCGAAGCATGGTTCGACCTCGGCGAGAACGCCGCCGCGACCCTCCGCCAAGGCATGTCCGTGATCGTCGTCGGCGACGAGCACACCGAATCCTGGGGCGAAGGCAACGAGCGCCAGTTCCGCCGCGTCCTCCGCGCCACCGCGATCGGGCCCGACCTCCGATTCCAGGTGGCCCAGGTCCGCAAGGTCGAGCGCGCCGACAACGGTCAGTAGTCCCGGGGGAGGGGCGGACCGCCGCCCCTCCCGTCACCGGCACACGAGAGGATGAGTGCATGACCGACGACGACAACCGCCCGATCGTCGTACGCGCCTCCGCGTACGCGTTCACGGCGCTGGATGCGCTGCAGGCCGCCACGGAGTTCGACAACGTCAGGGGCCAGGACGTCTACGAAGCCCTCGGCGAGCTCAAGGCCGGCGTCGGTGACCGCCTCCCGACGTCGCTCCGCAACCTGGTGCGTGCGCTCGGCTACTCGCTCGACGCGTACGACGTCCGCGAGGACGACGGATCAGACCCCGCCCTCGCGATCGCGAAGGCCGCCGACCACCTGAACGGCGCCGCCACCATGCTCGAGCTGGTGTGGGACCACCTCGAGCAGGCGCAGAGCGCCCTCCGCGGCCAGGCAGCCCACGAACGCCAGGACCGAGGCGAGCAGTGAACACGGGCGACCGCCTGTTCGGTGTGCAGACACGTACGTGGGGACTGCAGACCGAGTGGTGTGACACCGTGATCGACGCCCTCGCCCGGTTCCAGTACTCCGTCGAGCACTACCGGCAGGAGGGCGAAGCCATCCGGCAGATCAGCGGCCTCGAGCACGAGACGCAGCGCATCGACGGTGCCGAGCGACACCGCTACATCGGCCTGATCGTCTACGAAACCGACCTCGACATCACCGCACGATGGGGAACCACCCCCGAGAGCCAGGAAGGCACAGCATGAGCGACACCGCCGGCGTCGGGCCCGTCGACATGACCGCGCTCCACAACCGTGCAGCCGAGGTCGCTGAGCGCGTCATCGTGCTCAACCCCGCTATGGGGTTCGCCCTCGCCGACATCATCGACGACGAACGGGATCTCGTCGCCGCGCTCGAGAACCCCGTCGCCGCCCACATGCTCATCATTGGCACCCTCGACGGCGTCGTGCGCGCCCTGGCGCACACCCCGGACGTGCTGACTCTGATCCGCGAGCTCGACCCCATGGACCCACCCGGCGGGGACGTCACGCCGGACGACATGGAGACGGCGTACGCCCGCATCGAGACGGCACTACTCGACCGCCAGCAGAACGCCGGCCGTCCCCTGCCCGGCGACACCGTCGCGTTCGACGTGTCCGCCGACGACCCCGTGGCCGCCGCGCGGCAGATCATCGCCCTGATCGCCGCCGCCAACGACATCGCAACGTCGCGACCCCAGTAGCTCTCGACAGGTCACTCTCTCCGACCTGCTCGAGCCCGTCGGTACCGACTCTCTCCCGGTACCGACAGCGAAGCCCCCGGCCACTCTCTCCGGCCGGGGGCTTCATCACGCTGACGTAGCCATATCGATCGCGAACAGAGCACCGGCAGCGATCATCGCCAGGAACGCCGCAGAGAATCCCAGCGCCTTACCAAGGCCGTCCATCCACGGCCCGATGTCGTTCTTGTTGTTGTGTGCCAGCAGACGAAGGAGTGCCGCAACGGCTGAGACGACTGCGGCCGAGAGCGCGAACCCGCGGAACCACTGCTCCGGGTTATCGACCTTCGGGACCACGACCAGGCCTGGGACGATGATCGAAAGGGCCATGAGGACGATCGCCGCGCCGAGCCAGGTGTCGCTACGCCAGTTGTTCTTACTGGGCTTGTTCCCACTGGGCTGATTCGTCGTCATTGGTTCCCCCTCGTCTGAATGGTCACAGGTGCGACCAGCGACGACCATAACGTGCCCGCAAACGACCGTTTCCGGGTGCCCGAAACCCCGACCGCGACGCGCCGACGAGGCGGTGTCCGAAAGTGCTGCCCGAAACCCCAGAGCAATGCAGGTAACGGACACCGTTTTCGGGCACTTTTGACTTAGGCTGGGGGAACTACGACCGAGGGGGACCCATGCCGAACCGACTTGAGCTCGAGGCCGACTACCCGGATCTGTTCGCTCCGCTCAGCGCCACGGACCGCGACGCGGTCCTGCAGACGCTCGCCTCGAGCTGGCACGAGGGATGGAAGCCGAACCGACGCGACGTCGCCGACCTGGTCGACCTGGTCACCGGCGCGATCGACACCGCCGAGTACGAGCGCCGCTCGGCGGCCGCGGCCGCCGATGCCTGAGCAGCGCGTCCGCGGGCTGCTCATCGCCGCAGGCGCGCTGTTCGTGCTTTTCATCGCAGCGTGCTGCGTCACCTTCACGGTGGGCGTCACGTCCACGACGTTCATCCCCTGGGCGGCACCTGGCGGCGAATCGCTGACCGTGCCGCACTTCAACCCTGGGGTCGCTATCCCGGGGTTCGGGGTCGCCGTGGTCGCGGGCATCCTGGCTGGCGGATGCTTCGTGGCAGCTTTACGGCGCCGGGGACTGACGTGGGACGACGAGACGCCGTCCGATGACTGAGTTCGACACGTGGGACTCGTACATGACCGAGCCCCACGGGTACGTCCTCAAGAACCTCTACGGCTACGGCGCACTCGAGGGCGCGAAGCTCGAGCAACGGGAGTACCGGGAGACGGCCGCCCGTCAGGCTGAGATCCTGACCGGCCGTGTCGAGATCCCGCGGACGTTCGACGCTGACCACATGAAGGCGATCCACCGCCACCTGTTCCAGAACGTCTACGAGTGGGCCGGCGAGTACCGGAACGTGAACATGGCGAAGCAGGGGAAGGGGTTCGCCCGCACGGGCGACATCGACACCTACCTCAAGCACGCTCGCCGCATGGTTGGCGTCGTCGATTGGGCCGCAGCGAGCAAGCAGGAGTTCGCGGTCGGAGCCGCGAAGGTGTTCGCCCTGGTCAACCAGGCGCACCCGTTCCGAGAGGGGAACGGGCGCACGTCGAAGGTGCTGATGACGCAGCTCGCTGAGATGTCCCGGTTCAGCATCGACTACGGCGCCGTCACCCCTGAGCGATGGAACCAGGCGTCCGCGTCCGCGACGCCCCCGATCACCGAGGCAGTGCCGAACTGGCAGGCCCTCGTGCCGGTGTTCAAGGCGATGGCCGTCGAGCGGGACGGCCCGCCGCCACGCGAGCCCGTCGGCGAGCTCAGCGCCACGCAGGACGCGTCAGCGTCCTACCCGAGCACCGCGGTCGACGCGCTCCGCGCCGCCCGCTACACCGCCGAACCGGAGGCACGGCCAGCGGCCGCGCACACCGATCAGGCACAGCAGAAGGGTTACGAACGATGAGCGACCGCGTGCGATTTGCCGACGTCATCCCCTACGACACCCCGTCGAGCCTCGACGCGCTGCACGGGCCGTCGGCGGGCATCCTGACGCTGCCGATCACGACCTACTGGGGACCGCAACGCGAGTTCGACTTGTCGGACCGGGACGCGCTCGTGAAGGCGTACCGGAACATCGTCCGGGAGGGCACCACGGCGGTGCAGGAGTCGACGCTGCACGCGGCGACGCTCCTGCAGGTCTGGCATGACCTGGTGCTGCCGGCGCGCTGCGCCGACGCGTGGGAATCGAAGTTCCCCGAGCTGGCAGGGGTGTAGCCATGACCACGTCCGAGGAACATCAGCGCGCAGCCACCCGCATCATGCTTGACGCGATGCACGGCCAAGGCTTCGCCCTGGCCGGCTCCGGTGCCATCCGCGAGCACGGCGTCATCGCCCGCCCCACCGAGGACGTCGACCTGTTCACCACGAACATCGCGCCCGCGCTGTTCACCGAAGGGCTCGACGCCGGCGCCGGTGCCCTCCGTGACAACGGGTACACCGTCGACGTCGTCCGCCGAGCCGATCAGTACGCCCGCCTCGACGTCGTCACGCCGGACGGCTACCGGTTCGACGTCGACATGGGCGTGGACTGGCGCGCCCACGAGCCCGT
Organism: Curtobacterium sp. MCBD17_026; assembly: GCF_003234895.2. Lineage (NCBI taxonomy): Bacteria > Bacillati > Actinomycetota > Actinomycetes > Micrococcales > Microbacteriaceae > Curtobacterium > Curtobacterium sp. MCBD17_026. Next base: position 31,721 of record NZ_CP126283.1, read on the forward strand.
CACGCTCGAGGTGGGACCCGTGCTCGCGCTGGACGACGCGGTCGCGAACAAGGTCGGCGCGCTCTACGGCCGCGCCGAGGCCCGCGACTTCCTCGACGTCGACGCGATCCGCCGCTCAGGACGGTTCACCGACGACGAGCTCCTGGCATCGGCCGCGAACCACGACCCCGGTTTCGACCGCGACATGTTCGTGCAGCAGCTCGAGCGGGTCGAAACTGTCCGCCCGATCGACGTGCAGGACTACGAGTACAGCGCCGAGGACCTCGACGCGGTGAAGGACCGGATGCGCGCGTGGGCCGGCGAGCTCGGAACGCCGGCGGCACCGAGCGAGGCGCAGACGGCCCGTCAGCGCCTCAGCGCCTCGTACCCGTCCTCCGCCAAGGACGCGATGACGAACGGCAGCGAGAACCCCGCACAGCGCCCCAGCCGGGGCGCGAGCGACCGCGGCCGCGACACGGGCATGGAGCGCTGATGACGCAGATCATCGGGTACGCCCGTGTCTCCACCCACGATCAGAGTCCGGGTACGCAGAAGGCCGCCCTCGAGGCGGCCGGCTGCAGCCGCGTGTTCGTCGACCACGGGGAGTCGTCCCGCAAGCGCATCCGCCCGCAGTGGAGCGCGTGCCTCGACTACGCCCGCGAGGGAGACACGATCGTCGTGTACCGCCTCGACCGGATCGCCGGGTCCACCGGACACCTGATCGAGGTCGTGAACGACCTGGGGGAGCGGGGCCTGAACATCCGCTCGCTCACCGAACCGGAGATCGACACGACGAGCCCGATGGGCCGGGCGCTCTACGGCATGGTCGCCGTGTTCGCGCAGCTCCGCGTCGACACCATCCGTCAGAACACCCGCGACGGCCTCGCCCGCGCACGCGCGGAAGGCCGCATCGGCGGCCGCCCCACCGTGATGACACCGGAGCGGACCGCTCAGGCGCTCCGGATGCGCGACGAGGGCATGAAGGCCGGCGCAATCGCAACCACCCTCGGCGTCGGACGCTCGAGCGTCCTCCGAGCGTTCGAGCGCGTCGACGAGGAATCTCGCATCGACCTCGACCGCTCCGCGTGAAGAAGCCCCGCCCGATGGGCGGGGCTTCTTCGTGAGCAGCGTCGATTAGCGCTCCGGGCCGTCCATGGCGGGCGGTCCGGCGTGCCGGCCGCCGCGCGCCGGCGTCTCCCGCGGGCGCTGCGCGGCCGCGTTGAGATCCGCGGCCGCGCTCCGCGGGAACGACGCCGACCCTGCCGGCGCCGCCGTCGCCCGGATCGCCGCGGCGACCGTGTCACGGTCCATGCGCTGCAGCCCACGCTCCGCCGCGTCGACGGTCCTCTCGTCATGCAGCGACGTGGCGCCGCGGTCGTCGCCGGCGTTCAGCCGTGGCCACGACTGGTACGACACCGTCTGACGGTCGATCGCGGCGAACAGCCGATCGGCTGCAGGGTCGATGCCGCCCCACTGGCCGGCGAGGTGCGCTGCACGCACCAGCGCCGCGTCCGCGGCCGGCGTGACCCGGGTGAGCTCTTCGCCGTCGTCCCAGGGGACGACGTCGGAAGCTAGGTCGTCCGGGTCATCGTGGAAGGGCAGTTCGCCCCGGATGACGTCGGTGATGCCGTCGAGCTCCGCGTACGCCGACGCCTTGCTCCGCATCACGTCGTGCAGCGCTGCCGGCCTGTCGGCGTCGCGTGCGTACTCGTACCGCTCGCCAAGGTCGACGCGCTCTGCGAACCCCAGGTGGTACGCGTCGTCCATCCGCTGCTCGAGGGAGCGCCGCTGCTCGCAGTCACCGCTCTCGACGAGCACGGTCCGAATGCGGCCGACCTCGTCCTGCACCCGGCCGTCGGCCCAGGGGCCCGGCGCGAGCTGTTCAACGCGCACGCCGTCGGCGTCGCTGACGATCGCCTCGCGCACTCCGACCTCGTCGCGCTCCATCGCCCGAGTGAGTTCCCACCGGAACGCCGCGTCGTTGACGACGTCGGCGAGGTCGCCGACGTGCCGGAGCACGGCCGCGGTCCCGAACGGCTCACGGAAGCCCGGCCCGTTCGGGTCGAGGCGGCGAGTCGAGTCGGCGACGCGTTCGTAGTCGTCGAGGACGGCCGCAGCCGCCCGCGCACGTTCTGCGCGAGCGGCCGGGTCGTCACCGTGCACGCCAAGGGTCAGCGCGTCCTCACGGGACGCGGCGAGCACCTGGTCCAGCGTCATCGCGGTCACCGCTCTACGCCCACGTCCTTCGTAGCGGCACCGAAGCCACGGCCGGAGCGAAACGTCGGGGCGGGCTGCGCCTGCCCCATCGACGCGTTCAGTTCCGCCGCCGCGGACCGCGGGAACGACACCGACGACTGCTGCTGCGCCGACGTCGCCTGCATCACGACCTTCTGCTCCGCGGTGTTGTTCGCGAGCTCCTGCCGCTGCACGCTCTGCCACCCGTCCAAGGTGCGCTTGTCGAAGCCGGCGTACGAGCCGGCGTCGACGTCACTGATCGACGGCCGCGTGGTCGTCTCCGACAGACGCGCGTCGACCATGCCGACGCGGTCGGCGATGACCGGGTCCGATTCCGCCCACTTGCCGTGCAGCCGCGCCATCGTCTCGAGGTCAGCTGCCTCGTGACCAGACACTGGGTGCTCTTCCGTCGTGCGCGTCATGTCGGGGACGCTGTCGACGAGCCGCTGCGCGGTCGTCTCCGCGAGCCCGATGTCACGGACCCGATCGGCCGCACGCGCCTGCACCGCGTCGACGGTCGCCGCGCCACGCTCCGCGCGGTCCTGCCGTTCCTGTAGGCCCTGCTGGAAGGCGGCAGTCATCCGCTGCCGCAGGTCCTCAGTGCCCGCCGGCGTGATCCCGTCGCGCTGTGCCGCGAAGTTCTCCCGGATGCGATCGCGGGTACTCGTCTGCTCCTGCTCCGGCTCGTCGCGGGCGCTCTTCGCCGCCGCGAGGACCTGGTCGATCGACTTGATGTTCGGGACCGCGCCCGGCGCCGTCCGCGCCGTTTCGTAGACCGTCCGGGCTTCCGCCACGAGAGCGTCTGCTTCCGGGTAGCCCTCGTACCGGGACACCACGCTCGCCGCGCCCGTGAGGGCGCTGTGCACGCCCTCCCGCGACCAGGTGTCCACCGCGCTGGCGGCGCGCTCGACCTCGTCGCGGCGCTGCTCCGGAGTCATCATCGCCAGGTCCGTCCGGTCGACTCGGCCGCCCTCGGCGAAGTACGCGACCTCGTCGTTCAGCTCGTGGCTGGACCAGTTGTCGAAGGGGTTCTGCTCGAACGTTCCCCACGATGCGTAGAGGGACTGTTCGTGCGCGGCGCTCTGCAGATCGACCGTCATGCCGTACCGGCCGGCGGTCTGGTCGAGGTTCCTCGCGGCGTCCTCCAACGCCTGCCCTTCGTCCTGCCCGAGCGTCGTCGACTTGATGATGTTGCGCGCTTCTCCCAGCGCCAGAACGCGACCGTCGGTGGAGGTTTCGTTCACGACGTCGTGCTCGAGCTCGAGCAGGCGGGTCTGTGCCGAGGCCAGCGTGTACTGACGGGTGAAGACGTCCCGGAGCCGTGCGACCTCACTGGCGGCCTGCTCCACTGCAGGCTCCGACTGCCCCGGGAGCGCGTTCATCGTCCGGTTGACCTCGAACTCGAAGTCACGGTGCTGCACGACCGCGGCGAGGTCGCCGCCGAGCTGCGCGACGAGTCGGGTCGCGAACGGCTCCGGCGCGTTCGGCTCGTAGGCCGCACCCGTCTCTTGCGCGTACGCGATGTTCGAGCGGTTTGCGTGTTCGGAGAGCACGGCCGCGGCCACCGCTGCACGTCGTGCGTTCGCGTCGGCGTCCCGCCCGGGCACGCCGAGGGTCAGCGCATCGGTGGTCGAGGCACGGCGTGCCCTGCTGTACGTCATCGTGTCGCTGACGTACTCGTCGTCGTAGTAGTCGCTCATCGCTGCACCGTCCTGTCGATTCGGCCGAGCTGTGTCGTAGTCATCGGTGTTCCCCCTGCTGTCCTCATCGTTCGGTTGTCAGGTCCGTGCCGGTCGGCCGCACCTTGTGTGTGCGCGGTGCCGGGATGGCACCACGGCGTGCGTCACCGTTGAGCGTCGCACGCGGAGTGTTCGGGTAGCTAGGGCTCACGGGGGAGGGCTCACGCCACTCCACCGCGAGCGGGTCGACGCGCTCGTTCTGCGTGCCGGCGCCGCGGAGTTCGCGGACGGTGTCAAGCCAGAGCGCGTCGTAGTCGCGTCGCGCCTCGAGCGCCGCGTGCCGCTCGTCGAGGCGCTGTTCGTGGAGCGCTTCTTCCGCGAGTGCGACGTCGTCCCACTCACGCGTCGACCGGACGTCGACAGCGTCGAACGAGAGCTCGTCAACCTGGTGCGGTGTGAGCGGAAGCAGCGCGCCGGTGTCGCGCATGGCGGCGAGGTAGTCCTGCACCGCGTGCTCGACGCGCTCGACCTGCCGGGCGATGGACCGGTCTGCCTCGTCCCACTTGCCGGCCAGGTGCATGACCTCGCGCAGTTCTCCGAACGTGCGCGCGTCGATCGGCTCGTGTCGTGCAAGCACGCGAGCCAACGACGTCGCGAGAGCGCGGGCGTTCCGGGAGTCGGCCGCCTGGTCCAGTTCCAGCTTCGACAACGCACGTTCGTCGCCGACGCGTGCTGCGTCGAGCAGCGCCCGCCGTGCGAGGCGTTCGTCCTGACCCTGTCGGTACGACTGCACCATGAACGCGCGGGTGCGCTGATCACGGTCGCTACCGAGCAGGTCGTGCACGTTGTGCTCCTTGGAGTCCATGCGGTTCTTCCTTCCATCCCGATCGCGCTCTCACGCGTCGCTACCAGCGGTTCGACTGCTGCCGACACCGGCCCTTTACAAGGGCGCTGCGCCCTCTGCCCGGTATTGCGGCATCACGCTGATAGGGGGACCCAATGAGGGAGACGGGACGGGGTCAAGGGTGTGACGGAGTCACATCGCGTGCGACGCGAAGCGCCCTTGACGCCGGCCCGGCTCCCGCATGACGATCTGTCCCCAGCGGGCTGCCCTAGGACTCTGTCGAATCCTCTGAGGACTCGGTCGAGGTTCCGGAGGTGTCCTCGACCGGACGCGTCTGCCGGGGCTTCCGCGTCGACGGCTTCCGGCGCGGCTTTGACGCGCCACCAGCGATGTCACCGAGTCCGTAGTCACGGAGCTCGGCATCGGTCCACCCGGCGCCGATGGCGTCCGCGTAGGAGCTGGCGGCTTGCCGCTCCGCGTCCTCCACCAGCGCGCGAGCGTCGATGACGCTCTGTCGCTTCTCGACCAGGTCACGCACGGCCGCCATGCGGTCCTGTAGGGCGCGCTGGGCGCGCTGTTCGATCTCTTCGAGGCTGATTTCTCTAGGCATGTCTCGATCGTATCGAGCACCACTCGCATCCCGCTCGTTGTTTGCCCTCGTCGTCGACGAGTACTGCTCCATCTACACAGGTGTAGCAGGCTCACGCCCCGTTGGGGTGAGAGCAAGCTATACAATCAGGTGCCCTGATTGGCTCGCCGCGCTACACTGTGTGTAGGCGGTCCCCGTTCCGGGGTCGTTGCACTGGGCTGGGAAGGGCGTGTGACGCATGGGCGCGGAGGATGCGGGCGCGAAGGTTCAGCGCCGCCGCCGCGTCCAGGGAGGTCGCCCGCACCGGCACATCGTTCGTGCCACCGACGAGGAGGAAGCGCGCCTGCTTGCGCTTGCTGCTCCGCGGAAGATCAGCGTCGCCAAGCTGCTCGTCGAGTCGGCGTTGTCGGGGGGAGCGGATGCTGCGGCGTCGAGCGCCGCGATGCGGGAGGACTTGCTGCCGGCACTGTTCCATGCACGCCGCCTGCTCGCCGGTATCGCCACCAACGTGAACCAGATGGCGAAGGTCGCAAACGCGACAGGCTCGGTTCCGTCCGAGACGGACGCAACGCTCGTTGCGGTGCAGCGGACGGCTGACCGGCTCGACGAACTGGTTGCCGATCTTGCGGCGGTGATCCGGTGATCGACGTGCTCCCGAAGGCGTGCTACCTGTACCGGTTCTACGATGCCGACGACGCGTTGCTCTACGTCGGCATCACCAACGACGTCGTCACACGGTTCCGGGTCCACCGACGTCAGTCGACGTGGTGGACGGCAGCACTGCGCTGCGACTGGCGCGTCTACGGATCACGCGAGTCAGCCGCGGCCGCAGAGGCCGCCGCGATTCAACTCGAGAAGCCCAGGCACAACGCGATCCAACCGCCGGTGCCAGCACCGGCCATGTCCGCGGCCGCGACGGACAGGGCCGACCTGCTCCGCGCACTCGACGAGGTGGCCCGCTTGCGGTCGGAAGTGTGGACCGAGCGGACCGCCCGGCTTCTCGCTGAGGCCGAGTGCACGGACCTTCGACGTGAAGCGGGCGTGACTCAGCAAGTCATCGACACCCTCGTTCACGGCCGGACCCGATCGGACGGAGTGAGCTCATGATGCCGAACATCACCCGCGGCGGGTCCACGGCCGGGCTCATGATGTACCTCGCCGGCGGCGGCAAGCGCAACGAGCACAAGGACCAGCACGTCATCGCAGGCGACACCGTGCTCGCAGCACAGTTCGCCGGGGCGACACTCGACAACGACACCGCACTCGACATCGCTTCCCACCTCGACTTCCCCATGCGCGTGTACGGCACCACCGTCACCGCACCGGTGAAGCGATGGGACCCAGAGGCAGAACAGAACGTCAAGATCGGCGACAAGCCCGCGCACATGTGGCACGCCTCGCTCTCGATCAAGGCCGAGGAAGGACAGCTCAGCGACGAGCAGTGGTCGAACATCGCCCGCGATTTCGTGCGCGACATGGGTTTCGATGACGACACCGACACCGCTCCATGCCGCTGGGTTGCGGTGCGGCACGGTGAGTCGTCCGCCGGCAACGACCACGTACACATCGCGGTGAACCTGGTGCGCGAGGACGGCACCAAGGCGCGCGTGCACAACGACTACAAGCGGGCGCAGCAGATCACCAACACGCTCGAGAAGAAGTACGGCCTGCAGGTGCTGGCATCCCGCGAGCAGGAACGCGAAGCGCCCCGCGGCGCGAAGCCCGCAGAGGTCGACCGGGTCGCCGCAGGCAAGACGCTCGCACCGGAGCGAGACGAGCTCCGACGCCGCCTCCGGTCGGCCGCCGTCGCCGCGACGGGAGAACGGGACTTCATCGAACGAGCACGGGAGGCACGCGTGCTCATCCGGCCTCGGTACGAGAAGGGCAGCACCAGCAAGGTCGTCGGCTACTCCGCAGCCCTCGTCCCGCCACGCAACGACGACGGCTCCCGCGGGACCGCCGTCTGGTTCGGCGGCGCGAAGCTCGACTCTGCACTCGGGCTCGGGCAGCTCCGCAACCGGTGGAACAGCACCGAGGCCGACGAGTCAGCCGCCGTCGATGTGTGGACTGCCCGCGGCAACGCGGCCCGCAACCACGAGTACGACGTCCCTAAGCAGGGACGGCCCACACGGCTCCCATGGGAGACGGTGCAGCGGTTGAACGCGCACGGGCAGAACGTCGTCCCTGACCGCACCGCAGGGTTCAACCGCCACGCGGCGATCGACATGTCCGGCGCGTTCGCGCAGGCGTCGATCTACTTCGAGCGCGGCGAGCACGGACCGTTCGCCCAAGCCTCCGACGTGTTCGCTCGAGTCGGCGCACGCGACCGGTTCACGAACCAGGACCCCGGCCGCGTGAAGGAGCAGAACTCCGCACTGGCAGCGAACGCCGCGTACACGGCACGACTGGTGCAGCGCGCCACCGGCCGCGACAGCATCACCGGCTGGACCGCCGTGTTCCGGCAGATGTCCCGCGTCGGGAAGCTCATCGTCCAGGAGCGCCAGCTCGCCGGCGACACGGCCGCCGTCGTCGCCGTGCAGGCCGCGATGGCGAACGCCATGCGAGCGGCCGACGAGGTCACCGCACAGCAGGCACCCGCCGCTCCCACGACGGGCGGCCCAGCGGCCGCGCCGATGCCGACACGGCGCACGCCGGAGCAGGGCGCCGGCGGCCGCGAGACGGGTGCAGAACGGTAAGGAACGGCAGTCATGCTTTCGCTCCCCAACCGGGGCGGCGAGGATGGAACCAACGAGGGGAGACACCATGTCGGAGGAAGAGGTCGGACAGGAGTTCGATCGCGTCATGCGCGCGGCCATGATGGCGCTGGGCCAGGTCCGCGAGGCCATGAGCCGACGCGCAGCAGACCGGGACCGGCAGGTGCAGGCGCAGTCCGCGGCCGCGCTCCGTGAGCAGGAGCAGCGCACCGCGCAGCTCCGACAGATCGTTGGCCGTCAGGACTTCTGGGACAACGCCACCGGTGAGCGCGTCGCGAACGCTGCCACCTACGGCGCCACGCTCTACAACACCGACCGGAACGCGGCCACGATCTACGACACCGTCCGCGACCAGGCGCACGCCCGGTGGGACATCAACGTCGACGAGATCCGCGCACAGTTCCCCGACGACGAGCAGGCGCGTCGCGACGCGCTCATGCACGCTGTCGACGACCGCCTCGCCGCGCTCCGCGACGACGCCCTCGGCCAGGACGACCGTGCCGCGGCCGCGACCCTGCAGGAGGACGCTCGAGCGGAGCGTGAGGACGCCACGGAGGTCCTGCAGGAGGTCGGCGAGCCGACAGCCGAGTCCGAGCAGCACGAGCGCCACGCAGACGCGCTCGACAGCGAGGCCGACGTCGACCTCGCGAACGAGTATGGCCACGAGCAGGACCACGACCGGCACCTGAACGACGCGGGAGCCGAGGACGCATCAGCCGCGTCGCGGGACACGGCACAGATGCCCGTGCCGGTTGCAGCGCACGAGGCGCCGCGTCCGGCACCGGAGACGACTGCAGGGCAGGTCCGTCAGCAGATGGACACGAGCTACCCGCAGGGCGCGAAGCAGACCCTCGCGAGCTCCGGCAAGGCGCGGGCACCGAAGGCGAAGTCTGCGAAGTCGCAGCAGGCGCGCGAGCGCACGTCGGGCCTGAGCCGGTGAGCCCTCGCACGACCCCGACGCGACCCGTCGGCACCACTGGTGCCGGCGGGTCGTTTCGTGACGCCCTCGCAAAGGCCTGGGCGTGGGTCACTGTCGACCGGTTGAACATCACACCCGTCAACGCGGCGGGAAGAGGCACGATGCGTGTCGCGGCCTGGCTGAGCATCGCGTTCGTTGTGGCCTGGGGGTGGGGCTACCCGACCTACTTGGCGATCACCGTACGGTTCGGTGCGACGCCTCCCGACCGCGTGCACGACAGCAGCGCAGCGGGTATCTGGCACGAGCTCATCAAGCCGTACGGCATCGTCTGGACGTCAGTGCTGGTCGTCGCGGCAGCGGTCCTGATCCGGGCGTTCGGGGGTCGGCCTCGCCGGCGGACTGCGTGGGCCGGCGGCGCGCTGACGGTCCCCATCGGCATCCTCGTCATGGGACTGGCATTCGGGGCGTTGACCGCTGTGAGCGACGTGCTTGGGCTGACGCAGTCGGATTACTTGTACTCGGAGGTCGAGGGCACGGGCGCGTTGATCGTCGAGGGGGTCGACTTCGCACTCGCCGGCCCTGCCGAAGAGCTCGCGCTGCTCGGCCTCGTCGTCGTCGCACTGCGCCGCGCCGATGTCCGCTGGCGGTGGGTGGTCCTCGTCGCCATCATCGTCCGCATCCCGTTCCACCTGTACTACGGGTGGGGCGTCATCGCGTTCGCGTTCTGGCCGCTGGTCTTCGTGTACCTGTACCGCCGCACCGGTGCCATCTGGGGCCTGGTGCTCGCACACACGCTGTACGACGTCGCGGCCGTCCTCGCGACCCGTGACGTCATCCCGGATGCGACGGACATCCGGGATTGGCTCGCAAGGCTCGCACTGCTCGTGATCGCTCTGGTGGCCGTCATCAGGCTGGCGCTGCGGAAGGACTGATCGCGCGTCTGACGCGTGCCAGGGACGACAGAACGCCCGGCACCCACGTGGGTGCCGGGCGTTCTGTCGTTCGCGCTACGAGGCTCCTGCAGGCGTCTTACCGGTCGCCCTTGGCGTAGAGCCACGACGCCGCTGCCAGCGGCCCCCAGAGCGCCGCGAGGCCGACGTTCGCCACCGTCAGTCCCACCGGGTCAAGACGACTGCCGGACTGCGCTGCGAGAACGCGGATGACGATGCCGACGGCGACCGAGAAGGCAGCTCCCCACGGCCCGATGCCGGCATAGGTGCCGAGTGCGGCCGCGACCCATACGGTGCCCGCTGCGCGCGTCGGGATCTCCGCGCCCTGGTAGGCGGCCAGGCCCCCGAGTGTGAGCAACACACCGGGCAGACCCGACCCCAGCTCAGAGAGGTGCGCGCCAAGCCACGCGTCGGCCGTGTCGAGGGCGCCAGCGACGCCCTCGGCGCCCAACCACCCGGCGACGGCGCCGGCGTCGGCCGCGGGGTGTGCGAAACCGCCGAACACCAGCACGAACGCAACGAGCGACGCCCCCAGTCGATAGGGGGCGTCCCAACGGAGCTCGATCGCGTCTTT